>PKYX01000325.1 GCA_003132825.1 Acidobacteriaceae bacterium | reverse complement strand
CGTGCACTTCGAGGGGATCGATTTTGCCATCGGCGCTGACCTGCGGCTGCGCACTCGCCCCCAGCATGAGCGGCACGTTCGGACCATAGACATCGGCATCGAGCAGTCCTACCTTACGCCCCAGTTTGGCCAAAGCGATGGCCAGATTGACCGCGAGCGTGGTCTTCCCGACGCCGCCCTTGCCTGAACCGACGGCAATGATGGCGTCGACTCCGGGTAAAGGCTGCGGCCCTGGCGTGGGCTGTCCGGGACGAGGGGGCGCAGGAGCGCTCAAATCAGCACCTTTCAAATCGAAATACCTTAGTGATTATACAGGTCTGTGCCGGCCGGCGCGGGCACCCCGGCCCGCGTCCTTGGCGCAGGCCAAGGGCGTGTCGAGAGGGTTTCGAGAGAGAGCCTGGGCCGGCCATTCCCCATCTTCCCAATTTGCCGACGGCTCTAGAACAATGAAACAATGGCTCATGCAGAAAACTCTCACTTTTGCGGTCAATCTACTAGCGGCTGGAATCATGCTGATCGGAATCTCCGAAGCCCAGCAAACTCCGGCGGCCAACCCTCAACCGGCAGTTCCGGCCAAGACTCAGACAGCGCCTGCCGCCAAAACCCATACGGCGACCGCGGCGAGAACTCAGACCGCTCCGCCACTGGCGACGCTAAAAGACAAGTTCAGCTATGCACTGGGCATGAAAATGGGGGCCAACCTCCACAAGCAGGCGGTCGATGTTGACCCCAACGTGATGCTCAGAGGATTGAAAGACGGGCTGGCCGGAGGAAAGACCCAGTTGACCGACGACCAAGCCACCGCCGCCCTCCAGGAAGTGACCAACCAGTTGCGCAAGCAGGCGCAGGAAAAAATGCAGGTGACCGCGGAGGCGAATAAGCGAGAAGGCGCGGCCTTTCTGGCGGCCAACAAAACGAAAGACGGGGTGATCACGCTCCCGAGCGGCCTGCAATACAAGGTCTTAAAGCAAGGCACCGGGCCGAAGCCCGGCCTGACCGACACTGTGGTGTGCAACTATCGTGGCACCCTCATCAACGGAACCGAGTTTGACAGTTCCTATAAGCGCGGGCAGCCCGTGACTTTCCCGATCAACGGCGTCATCAAAGGATGGACGGAAGCGCTTCCTCTCATGCCGGTAGGATCGAAGTGGCAACTGTTCATTCCGGCCGAGCTTGGCTATGGCGAGCATTCCCCCGGCCCTGACATTGGGCCCGACTCGACACTGATTTTCGAAGTGGAACTGCTCTCGATCCAGGACAAGACCGCGCAAAAACCGGCCCCACCAGCCGCCACCGCCCCCGACCAGAACCCGGCCCAAGCCCCGGATAAACCGGCTGATCCGAACCCAGACAAGAAATAACCCATGGTCATGGTCTGCCGGAATCGGCAGTCGTGAATGGTTTGTCAGGTCGCTTTTCCGGTGGTTCGTGGTTTCGAGAAACGCCAAGGTCGAGAGATCTGCTTTCTGCTCGCCTCCCGGCCAAAGCAGATTTCTCGTTCCGCGGGCTTCAATCACCACCCTAGCGGGTTCGAACCAGCTCAGTATCCTCCGCCTTCGAGGCCAACCTTGCCCCGAAACATGCGGTAGAGGAAGACGAAGTATCCGAGAGTAATCACGATTCCGATCAGCCACCAGATGACCCCAACCACCAGGCCGTGATGACCGGCGGCGGTCGAATCGATGGTCAGGCTGTAGGCGGGATCGGTGCTGGCGGGTAGCACCATGGGGTAGAGGGCATATACCGCGCCCACCAGCATGGCCGTGAGATAGAGGCCCGATCCCACGAAGGCCAGCTTCTGTTTGCCCAGGGGACTTCCCCTGCCCGAGCCCCAGATCATCAGCGCAAGACCGCCAAGGACGACGAAAGGCACGAGCAAACCAATCGGATGATCGCGATAATTGTTCATCACCTGGGGCCGTACGTAGTAAGTGGCGGCGAGCGCGACCAGGGTCAGAATCAGCTCGACCGGCCACAGCCCGACCGCGATCTGGCGCGAGCGCTCGGCCAATTCAGCTTCGGTCTTGAGGGCCACGTAGAGCGCCCCGTGGGCCGTCAGGCTCACCAGCGCAACCACGCCGGCCAACACCGTGTACCAGTCCAGGATCCCAGGATGCGAGCCCGCCCGGAAGTTGGTCCACAAGGGTTCGAAGAAGTAGCCATCCGGACCGAGCGGGACACCGCGGATCACATTGCCCAGGGCGGCCCCGAAGAAGATGGGCAACAACGCGCTCGCGCCAGAAAAGACGACATCGAAGAATCCTTGCCAGACAGAATTGTCGATATGGGTGCGCAGCTCAATGCCCAAGCCGCGTAGCATGAGCAGCCACAACACCATCATCAAGGGAAGATAGAAGCCGCTGAAGCTGGAGGCGTAGAGCTGAGGGAAGGCAAAGTAGAGGGTACCGCCGGTCGCGAGCAACCAGACCTCATTGCCGTCCCACACCGGTCCGATGGCGCGCAGGACCAGGCGGCGCTCCTCGCCCGTGTGGGCAACCAGCAGATAGATGACGCCCGCACCCAGGTCGAAACCGTCGAGCACGACGTAGGCTGCCAGCATCAAGGCGACGATGGTGAACCAGAGTGTTGGCATAAATCCTCGGGGACTGGGCTGCCTCTCTTAAAGCGGACTCTGCAGGGCAGCGCAGCCTTCGCCGTCCGCACCTTACCGTTTCAGTGCGCAGCTGCCGAATCCGCGGCCGGGCCACCTTCAATTTCGTGATGGATCAAGAACAAGAACAAGACTCCCATCACCAGGTACATCCCCATGAAACCGAGCAGGGTGAACATACCGTTGCCGGCCGAGACCAGCTTCGAATAGCCATCGGCGGTGCGCATCAATCCATACACCAGCCAAGGCTGGCGACCGAGCTCCGCCGTCATCCAGCCGGCGGTGTTGGCGATGTAAGGGAACGGAAGGCTCAATAGCAAAATCCACAACATCCAGCGCGCATCGAACAGCTTTCCTCGCGCTAGCAGAAACGCCGACACCGCCATGATGGCAATGAAGACCGTCCCTAGCCCCACCATGATGTGGTAGCTGTAGTAGAGCAGCGGGATGTTGTCTGGCCACAAGCTCGAAGGAAAGGCGTCGAGGCCTTGGACCTCGGCCTTCCATCGTCGGTAGGTCAACTCGCTCAGCATCTCGGGGACGACCAAGGGATTGTCAATTCTGCGTTGGTTCACATCGGGCTGGCCGAGGAGGACCAGCGGAGCTCCGGGCTGGCTGGCGAAGAGGGCTTCCATGGCGGCGAGCGTGACCGGTTGGTTGCGGGCGATCATTCTGCCCTGGCCGTCTCCGGTGGGAAACAATTGCAGGATGCTGAACCCGCATCCGGCCACCACCCCAACTCGCAGAAAAATCTTGGCATGTTCCCGATACTTGCCCCCGAGCAAGTAGAACGCGCCCACCGACGCCATGACAAAGGAGCCGGTGATGGCTGCCCCGCTCATGTTGTGGGCGTATTGCCACCAAGCCCACGGATTCAGCACCAGCTGCCAAAAACTCGTGAGTTCGACCGCCCCCTTCGCATTGAAGGCGTAGCCGACAGGATGCTGCATCCAGGCGTCGGTCGCGATGATAAAGAAACCGGACAGCCACGATCCGAGAAAGACCGCCACCGCCGACCACCAATGCGCCCGCGGGCTGAGCCGCTTTTCCCCGTAGAGAAACAATCCCAGAAAAGACGACTCCAGGAAGAAGGCGAACACGCCTTCCATGGCCAGGGTCTGGCCGATCACGCCGCCCGCAAAGCGCGAGAACAAAGACCAGTTGGTGCCGAATTGAAATTCCATGGGAATGCCGGTCACCACCCCGAGCACGAAGTTGATGCCGAAAATGCGCGCCCAAAAGCGCGCCGCCTGGCTGTAGAGTTCCCGGCGATTCTCGTCTTTGCTGCCGAGGGCCAAAGTCTTCAGCACGACGATCAGCGGCGCCAGCCCCATGGTGAGTTGGGGGAAAAGATAGTGGAACGTGATGGTGAAGGCGAAGTGCAGACGATGAACCAGGAGCGCGCTATCCATCGAGGGANNCTACGAGCGCCGGTTCTTGCGCCGCTCGAGTTCGGCGCGGCGGATCTCGCGACGGCGGCCGGCGTCATCATAGCGCCGCCTCTGCTCCTCGGTTTCGGGCACGACCGGAGCCACCGACACATGATGTCCCTTCCCGTCCACCGCTACGAAGGTCAAGTAAGCGGAGCTTACATGCTCACAGCTGTCCGCGATATAGTTTTCCACCCAGACCTTGACGCCTACTTCGATCGAGCTGTGGAACACGCGGTTCACCGAGGAACGCAGGATGACCAAATCGCCCACGTGCACCGGGACCCAAAAATCCAGGTGGTCGATCGCCGCGGTGACTACGTAGTTGCGGGAGTGGCGATGGGCCGCCATGGCGCCCGCCATATCAATCCAGTGCATGAGGCGGCCGCCCAGCAGGGCGCTGAGCGGGTTGGCATCGTTGGGGAGAACAATTTCGTTCATCTCCGATTGGGAGTCGCGGACCGGGCGAGGCATTTGCAAATCATTGTTCTGGCTCATGATTTCGTGCTCGATGGGGCATCCGCTCGAGCGGACCGAATTCTGCGCTGCAAATAAGATTCCAGGTAACACTCCGCCATCTTCTGAATGCGAGCATCGGGATGAGGAGAGGCCCATCGCCCGCTCGCTTGATCGTAATCCAGCTTACCGTGTTCCGCCGGACGATGGCCCATCTCACAGACAAACCACAGTTCAAGGCGCGACCCGCGGTCGCGCGCGACGGAAAAGCGGACGGCGTCGGCGGTGCGTTCCCTGGGCAGTCGGGAGCAACCGGTGGCGTATCCCAGATTGCACAGCTGCTGCAACTCGCGGGCGCTCGGTTCGCAAGGTTCGTGGCCGGGGGCGCGGCAGAGACCACTCCAGCCCGCGCCCAGCGGCAGCCGCGAGGGATGTGGCCAGCCAGCATCGTCGGCCCGGTGCGTGGGCATAAAAAAGGGACAGGCCAAATAAGCAAGCTCCTGATTCCTGAATGAAGGACATTGTACTCAAGAGGCAGCAAATCCCGCTAATACCGAAGAAAGATCTTTCGACCCCGCGGGCCGCGCAGGGAAGAGGAAGCGGCCCGGCAATCAGCACGCGAGGCGGACCGTGGCTGGGGAGCGCCTTTGCCTGAACTTTTGTAGTAACCTCGTGGCTCGGGCAACTGCTGGGAAAGCTGANNAGATTTTGACGGCGAACCCCAACGACGCTTTTGCCCGCTACGGACTCGCCATGGAGTGTTCCAAAAGCGGAGAGGTCGAGCGCGCCCTCGAAGAGTTTCGGAAGTTGCTGGCGGCGCACCCTGATTACACGGCAGGATATTTCATGGCGGCGCAAACTCTGGCGAAGGCGGAACGGACCGAAGAGGCGAAGACAATGCTGAACGATGGCATTCGTTCGGCCGAGCGCACCGGCAACTCGCATGCGCGGTCCGAGATGGAAGCCATGCTCGGCGAACTGGGATAGCTGCGCTCACGCCCGGCGGGAAGTCCGAAAGAGTCATGTCCCGCCGGGCTCATCTCGCTCGCGCCAGCCGACGCATCCCCCACTCGACCAGTCCCGGAACCAGTTGGTAGAGCTTGACCACGGGGTGCATGGTCCAGGGCACGATCACTTCCCGCTTCTTCTTTTTGTATCCTCTGAGGATCGCCCGGGCGACGCGCTCCGGGCTGATGCCGCGGACCGAAGCGGGACGGACTTGCTTGGTCTCGTTGCCGCGCCAGGCATTGGCGCCGAAGTCCGTGCGGACATAGCCCGGACAAACTGTCATCACATGGATGCCGGCGCTCATGAGTTCAATTCGCGCCGCCTTGCCGATGGCGTTCATGGCGAATTTGGTCGCGCTGTAGACCCCGTGATAGGGCAAAGCAACATGTCCGGCGACGCTCGAGATATTGATGATCGCGCCCGAACCGGCCCGCTTCATCACGGGAACGACAGCCTGCATGGCCATCAGCGCCCCGAAGAAATTGGTGTCGAAGGTTTCGCGGCAAAGCGCCATGTCCACTTGCGCCACCGAGTCCAACAAGCCGTGGCCGGCGTTATTCACCCAGATATCGATCGCACCATAGTGATCGAGGGCGAGTGCAACCACCCGGTCAATTTCCGCACGATGACGGACATCGCAGGCTAGCGCCAAGGTGCGTTCGGGGTGCGCGATACGGGCGCGGGCGGCTTCGGCGCGGGCGACATCGCGCGACAGCAGCACGACGCTCGCTCCCTGATCGGCCCATGCCCTGGCAATGGCCTCGCCGATGCCCATCGAGGCGCCGGTCACCACCACAACCTTCCGCACCGGTCCCATTTTCCCCGACGTACCCATGTCGAGCTTCTATTCCCCCCGGTCAGGACAAGTCAAGCGCGGGCGTACAATCTGGAAACGCGCGTTCCCCGGCGTGAGGAATCTTCGGAGGCTATGGTTGAGTACGCTCCTGCCACTGTTTCCCCTCGATCTGGTTCTGCTTCCCGGCACCCCGCTTCCGCTGCACATTTTTGAACCTCGCTACAAAGAGATGACCGCGGAATGTTTGACCGGCAAGAAGCCCTTCGGGGTGGTGCGCGCCAAAGAAAACGGCATTGCTGAAATCGGGTGTACGGCGGAAATCGTCTCGCTGAGCAAGGAATATCCGGATGGACGCCTGGACATCATCACCCAGGGAGTCCGGCGTTTCGAAGTCATGGAAGTCAGCCAGGAACGTGCTTTTCTCCAGGCCGAGGTCATGTACCTGCAAGATGAACCCGGCGCAGCCGGCGCCGACGAAATTGAGCAGGCTCTGAAACTCCACCGCGAAATCGTCGCGCTGACCGGGGCCGAGGCGGCAGAGGCGCCCGCGAACGGGCAACCCCAACTTTCCTTTCAGCTGGTCGGACCTCTGCCGCTCGATCTCGACTTCAAGCAGACCTTGTTGAGTATGAAGTCGGAACCAGAGCGCATGCAGGCAGTGGTTTCCTACTTCGAAGCCATCCTTCCAAGTCTGCGGCGAACCGTGTATTTGCGGCAGAAAGCCGGCGGTAATGGCCACGGCGGATGAACCCGGCCGCTGCTCCGGGGCAGCTTCTGCCGAGGTTCGGAGTCGAGCGAGAGCCCGCTCGGACCCGCGCTGTCGCCGATCGGAGGCCCCAACAACGCCCGAACGAGCGCGGACTCGCGGGGTATAATCGGAGGGAGCGGCGGTTTTTTCTGGGGGTTCTTCATCATGAGTCTTCCGCGCACACTCGGCGAATTGCGTCGAAGTCCCTTCTCTGAATCGGTCCTGCGTACCCGGCACGTTAAGGACGAACTGCGCGACAATCTGATGGCACGACTGCGCGAGGACGGTCCCATTTTTCCCGGCATCGTGGGCTATGACGACACCGTGGTACCGCAAGTGATCAACGCCATTCTTTCGCGCCACCATTTCATACTGCTCGGATTGCGGGGACAGGCGAAAAGCCGCATGCTCCGCGCCTTGACCACCCTGCTTGATCCCGAGATGCCATACGTCGCGGGCTGCGAGATCCACGACAATCCTTACGCGCCGATTTGCCGCCGCTGCCGGGAGCTGATTGCGGAATGCGGAGATGCCACCGCCGTTGCCTATCTCACCCCGGACGAACGCTACGTGGAGAAACTGGCGACACCGGACGTCACCATCGCGGATCTGATCGGCGACATCGATCCCATCAAAGCCGCCCGTGGAGGACATGACTTCAGCAGCGAATTCACGGTTCACTATGGCCTTTTGCCGCGCGCCAATCGCGGCATCTTCGCCATCAACGAACTGCCCGATCTGGCGGGCAAGATTCAGGTGGGGTTGTTCAACATCATGCAGGAANNCTGGTGTTCAGCGCCAATCCGGAAGACTACACCGCGCGCGGAAAAATCATTACGCCGCTGAAGGACCGCGTCGGATCGGAGATTCGCACGCACTATCCCGCTACCGTCGAGGAAGGTATCGCCATCACAGCGCAAGAGGCCTGGACCGAGCGCGACGGACACAAGCTGCACTTGCCGAAATACGTGCGCGAAGTGGTCGAGCGCATTGCTTTCATGGCGCGCGAGGATAAAAAGATTGACAAGCGCTCGGGGGTGAGCCAGCGACTGCCGATCTCCTGCGTCGAGAATGTGGTGTCGAACGCGGAGCGTCGGGCCATCCAGCAGCAAGAGAAGTTGGTGGTTCCGCGGATTGGCGATGTCTATGCCGCGCTGCCGGCCATCACGGGAAAGCTCGAGCTCGAGTACGAAGGAGAAATGAAGGGCGCCGACTTCGTGGGCCGCGAGTTGATTCGTGCCGCCATCGCCAAGACCTACGACGACTACTTCAAGAGCGTGGACATGCAGCAGGTGGTGCAGTGGTTTGACCTGGGGGGAGAGATCCAACTGGCGGACACGGCCGGCGCCGCGGATGCCCTGCCGGCTTTGCGGGGGATTCAGGGCCTGATGGAAAAGATCGTCAAAGTGGGGGTGGGACCGAAGGACACTCCGGAAACCCAGGTCTCGGCCGCCGAGTTTGTGCTCGAAGGCCTGCACGCGCACAAGCGCATCGGACGCAATGAGGAACGCGTGTTTAGCGCCGGCGAGAAGCAGCCGAAGCACGCCGAGAAGCCCTTTGAACGGGATGAGATGCCGTATCGGCCAAGGAGATCGTTTAATTAGGGCCGCGGGTCGGGCTCGACTTCGAGCCGTGGCCGAAAACCCCGGGGCCCAGGAGTTCCGCGCCACCTGAGGTTCTCGACCGCAGACTGCTCCTATGAAACGCATCCGCTATAGCAAATACGTTCCCGATCCGGCGGGCGAAATGAGCCTCGAGGATCTGCTCAGCGCGCTTTCGGATTTCCTGTTGCAAAGCGGCTTCGAGAATTACTTGTATGATGCGTTTCCCGACGGTGAGCAGACGCTCGAGGATCTGCGCCGCGCCATTGCGCAGGCCTTGCTCGAAGGCGATGTGCTGAGCCAGGAAATGCGCGAGCAGCTCGAGCAGATGCAGATGGATGGAACGCTCGACCAGCTGATCGACCAGCTGATCGAGCGCATGGAGCGGGAGAACTACATCAGTATTGATCAGCCGCACGATCCCGCCCCGGGTTCGAGCGTAGGCGGACAGGTCGGGGAGGCGCAGCAGCAGGCAAAGTTTGAGATCACCGACAAGAGCCTGGACTTTCTCGGCTACAAGACGCTGCGCGATCTCATGGGATCGCTCGGAAAGTCGAGTTTTGGCCGCCATGACACCCGCGACATGGCCACCGGCATCGAAACCAGCGGATCGTCGCGGCGCTATGAATTTGGCGATACGCTGAACTTGGACATCACGGCCACGCTTTCGAGCGCCATTCAGCGCGAGGGTCTCGAACTGCCGCTGAATATTGAGTATTCCGACCTGCAAGTGCATCAGTGCGAGTACCAGTCTTCCTGCGCCACCGTGCTGATGCTCGACTGCTCGCACTCGATGATTCTGTACGGGGAGGACCGCTTCACCCCGGCCAAGAAAGTCGCCATGGCGCTGGCGCAGCTGATTCGCACGCAATATCCCGGAGATTCCCTGTCGCTCGTCCTGTTTCATGACTCGGCTGAGGAAGTTCCCATTTCGCAGCTGGCGCGGGTGAAGGTTGGGCCTTACTACACCAATACGCGCGAGGGGCTGCGGCTGGCGCAGCGGATTCTCGAGCGGCAGCGCAAGGACATGAAGCAGATCGTCATGATCACCGATGGCAAGCCCTCGGCGCTGACCTTGGAAGACGGGCGCATCTACAAAAACGCTTTTGGGCTCGATCCCCTGGTGGTGAGTCAGACGCTCGAAGAGGTATCCAAGTGCAAACGGGCCAGCGTGATGATCAATACATTCATGCTGGCATCCGATTATGGGCTGGTCCAGTTCGTGCAGAAGGTCACAGAGATGTGCCGGGGGAAAGCCTACTTCACCACTCCCTACACCTTAGGGCAGTATCTGCTGATGGATTACATGTCGAGAAAGACCAAGACCATTCACTGACCGGTGCCGGCGCCGACGGGGCGTTTCGCGACTGCCCCGGCTTCTCGGCTCATTCCTGCCTGGCCATCGGACGCGCGTTCTAGGCGGAGAGCTCCCCCACCGCCCGGTAGGCCTGATCAATCGCGCAGTCGGTGTAGGCGTAGGCGCCGGCGTCGGCATTGGCAATCGCAATCCGGCCGAAGGGCTGGCGGGCAACCTCGCACGGTGTTTCGCCACCCTCCAGCCAGAAATCGTCCCACAGCGAGTTGTATTCGTAGGCGTAGCCATGCGGCCAGCGATTCACGGTGATGGCCGCCACGTCGCGGATGGGATCGAATCCGCCGGGGCCGAGCGCGCGCGCCAGTTGATCGCGGATGTTGCGTTCCATGGTTTCAAAGCTGGTCGAGAACAGCTCCATGCGGCCGATGCGATGCTGGTCGCGGGCGGGAAGCCCCGGCTGGCAGGGCGTTTTCAGCATATGAATCACCACCGAATCGTCCGGACTCCGCGAGCATTCGTAACCCCCAATACTGACCGGCAAATCCAAGTTGAAGCGGGAATGATAGCAGCCCGGGGAATAGACCGAGCAGGCACCCAGCTTCTCAAAGGCGGTCCAGTTGCGCAGTGCGACGTTGGTGTACAAAAGCGGAACCTTGGCGGCCGCGGACAAGGCGGTTTTCTGCCGCTCCGGCAGCTCGTCGCAGATATAGGGAATCACGACATGCCAGCAGGCTAGGATCGTGTGCGCCGCCCGCACGGTGTATGCCTGGCCGTCGCGGGCGTAGCTGATTTCCACCTCTTTCGTGCCCGCCGGACTGCCGCGGTGTCTCACCTTTACGACCGTGCTGTTCAGCCGAATGCGAACTGGCGAGGATGGGCGATCCAGGGCGGCGTAGTTGGCGCGAGCCAGCACGACATCGGTGGCGGAGTTGCCGGGAATGGCCTCGGGAAGCAGTTGGCGAACCAGCAGACGGGCAATCGAGGCGTTGCCGTCGGGAAAGTGGAAAAAGTACTTCTCCGCTTCTTGGTTGGGAATGGTATCGCGGTTCATGCCGCGTCCGGGTGTCGGGTCCAGATGCAGGCCCCGGAAGCCGGGATAGCCCATTCCCCAGGCGTCCTGGGCGGACACGGCGTCAATTCCCAGACCAAACCAGGCTTGCGGGACCGCTTGATAGAGACGGACAATCTCCTCGTTGACACCGACCACCTGGCGGAGAAAGTTGGCATAGCTGATCTTTGCCAGGCGAGCCTTCTTCTGGCTCGAGGTCAACCCGGGAAAATAATCTTCCGTCGATTCGAAGAGGCGTCGAATATCGCTTTTGCCCGCTCCCGACAGCGGGGCCTCCGCCAGAAACTTCTTCCAGCTTTCTGGGCTGCCGCCATCGCAGTCTCCGGTTTCGCCGACGTCGAGAGGTGCCGGATCCACCACCAATCGGTCCACTCCAAAATTTTCCTTGTCGAAGAAGATCTTGGGAACTCTCCCCATGGAATGATAGAGATCTCTCTCCAGATATTTTGGGAAGATGGTTACATTGATTCCCAATTCCTCAATCACGCCCTTTGCGACCGCGCTGTAAGGTTCGGGACTCTCGATCGAGTACGTCCCCCCATAGCCGAGTAGAGTCCTCTGGCCCACGCGAAACTCGTTGCGCTTGGCGTGTCCGCCAAAGTCGTCGTGGTTGTCGAGGATAAGAATGCGCGCGTTCGCGCCTGCAACTTTGCGATAGAAGTGCGCCGCAGAGAGGCCGCTGATGCCGCCGCCCACGATGAACAGGTCCGGCGCGAGCAGGGCCTCCAGATGGTCCATGTACTCGTCGACCCGGCCGGCCCATTTGCCCCAGCTGAGGTCATGCAGCTCCTTGGCCCGCTGCGAGGCACGGCTCTCCGCGTCCTTGCCGTGGATCTCGATGTGGCCGAACTCGGTGTTCGGCA
>PKYX01000268.1:2307-11287 GCA_003132825.1 Acidobacteriaceae bacterium | reverse complement strand
TCGTTGCATTTCATCAAGCCCGAGCCATATTTAAGAATCATGCCTCCCTACATTCCGTGGCACGTAGCGATGGTGCGGGTCAGCGGCGCGTTTGAAATCTTTGGTGGTGTGGGACTTCTTGTCCCTGAAACGCGCAAGGCGGCATCATGGGGCTTGATGGCGTTGTTAGTGGCAGTTTTTCCGGCCAACATCTATATGGCTACACATCCGATCCAGACGGGCGCCGTTGGCATCGCGCCTGTGCTGAGATGGGGGCGGCTCCCTCTGCAAGTGTTTCTGGTCTTGTGGTTGCTCTGGTGTACTCGCCCTCCTTTAGGGCCAAGTTGAAGCGCGGCGTGCCGGGAAGAGCCCCCGAGAACCGGTCAGATAACCGTCACGAATAATCCGCCGTCGAAGAGTCAGTAGAAATCGATCGATGGGCGTCAGAGTGCTTGACGAGTGCAACTGTCGCCGTGTACTTTTTAGTTGGTTTTTTGGGCTGCTCTCTTCCGGCTGCCCTCTAAACAATCAGTTGTGCATCGGATATTTCACCTCACTTGTCCTCCCGCCAATCCCAGCTACGGCACCTAGAACCGAGTGAATAAAGTGAATCAGCCCAAGTCGAGCAGATCTTTGGCTACTCTCACGATAAGCATATGGGCGCTCGTGCTGCAACTGGCGATTGTTTCCTGGGCACAAGGCGGACATCCGATTCCGCCCCCTCCACCGCTTGGTGCAAAGACCATCCAATGTCATGATCGTCCGATACCGCAACTGGAAGACGTGACCGAGAAAGCCGGGATCCACTTCGTCCATATTTCCACACCAGAACAAAAATACATTCTCGACTCCATGAGCGGAGGGGTGCTCCTGCTGGACTATGACCGTGACGGATGGCTGGACATTTATTTCACCGGCGCCCCGACAGTGGAGATGGCACTCAAGGGCGAGAAGAGCCGCGGTGCGTTGTACCACAACAATCATGACGGCACGTTTACCGATGTGACCGATAAAGCCGGGATCGCCACTCCGTGCTTTGCCATGGGAGGCGCAGTCGGGGACTATAACAATGATGGCTGGCCCGATATCTACGTCACTTGTTTCGGGGGAAATGTTCTGTACCGGAATAATGGTGACGGCACCTTCACCGACGTCACTGCGAAAGCCGGAGTCGCAGACGGACGATGGTCCACCGGAGCAGCCTTTGGGGACTACGACGGAGACGGATTCCTCGATCTCATGGTCTCCAACTATGTCGACTTCCACCTTGACCATCTTCCGCCCTTCGGCACCAACTCTACTTGCAAGTTCGAAGAACTTGACGTGCAATGCGGTCCGCGAGGGCTGAGGGGATCCGGAGACTCGCTGTTTCACAACAACGGCGACGGTACATTCACCGATGTTTCTAAGCGTGCCGGGGTGGACGACCCCAACGGCTATTTCGGCATGAGCGTCGTGTGGGCGGATTTCAACAACACCGGGCGTCCGGACATTTACGTCGCTGATGATTCCACACCGAGTTATCTTTATCGCAATGACGGCGACGGGAAATTCACGGAGATGGGCCTGGAGTCAGGAACCGCTGTGAACGGAGACGGCGCTGAGCAGGCCTCGATGGGCATCGCCATCGGAGATTAATTGCATACCGGCCGCCCCTCTCTCTACCTCACGACTTTCTCCGGCGAATACGACACGCTTTACCGCAATGACGGAGATTGGAATTTTCAGGATGTTTCTTACAAGTCCGGCATAGCCCTGCCATCCCTGCCTTTTGTGAAATGGGGGGATGCGTTTGTGGATCTGGACAATGACGGATGGCTCGACCTCATCGCCGTCAGTGGCCACGTGTATCCTCAAGCGGATGCTCTGCCAAAGAGCGCGGGATATCGGGAGCCGAAATTGCTTCACTTTAACCAGCGAAATGGGACCTTCTGTGATGCCAGTACTCAAGCCGGACCCGCTCTACAGGTAAAGCGTGTGGCGCGCGGGCTGGCGGTTGGCGACCTGTTCAACGACGGCAACATGGACGTCGTGGTCGAGGATCTCATCGGTCCTCCTCTGCTCCTCAAGAACGACGGGATTCCGGGACGCCATTGGGTGAGCTTCGAGCTTGCTGGAACGAAGAGCAATCGGCTCGCGATTGGCGCGAGGTTAAAGATCGTCGCGGGTGGCATGACCCAAACTGCGCAAGTCCACAGTGGTGGCAGTTATCTTTCGCAAAACGATCTGCGCGTCCATTTCGGACTCGGATCAGCCACGGAGATTGACAGCTTGGAAGTTCGCTGGCCCTCGGGGGCGGTCGAAGCGGTCAAGAACTTGCCCGGGGATAAGTTCTACGCCATCCTCGAGGGTAGAGGAATTGTCCCGCCTGAACAGATCAAGCCGTTGCCGCCGAAACCCTAGTCGACTATCGACCAGCCCGCCACGTCCGGCAAAATCGATTCCCCTCCAGTAGAAAATCGTTTATCTTCCTTCAGGACAAGCGTATTTTTGTAGCGCACGATGCCAGCGATTGTTTCGTCCAACAATTTCTCAAGACTTGGGGCACCGGCTCA
Organism: Acidobacteriaceae bacterium; assembly: GCA_003132825.1. Taxonomy (GTDB): domain Bacteria; phylum Acidobacteriota; class Terriglobia; order Terriglobales; family Acidobacteriaceae; genus PALSA-270. The sequence continues at coordinate 8,753 of PKYX01000268.1, read as the reverse complement.
GGCAGCCCGGCTGTGCTTGACCGAGACCCATTACATTCCCCGTGGAGGCACGACGCGAAATGACCAAAGCCATAGTTGCCGCCCTCTGTATAGCTTTCTTCCTTCTTTTTGCGTGCACGTTGCCCCTGGCCGCGGAACCTTCATCGCCCGTCTTGGTATTCAGCGAGTCCGGATTCCCCAGCGCTGATTCCGCGGGCCCGTCGCCCGAGCAGTTGCAGAGGCTGCTGCCCCGGGCAAGCTTCGCGTCGGCGGAGCAACTGGGCGCGCGGCTCGAGGCGCCCGCGATCCGCTTGCTCGTGCTGCCCTACGGCTCCGCATTTCCGGAAGCGGCCTGGCCCGAGATCCACCAGTTCTTGCAACGCGGCGGAAACCTTCTGGTACTCGGGGGCAGGCCTTTCACCCGATCCGCTTATCGTGACGCTTCCGGTTGGCATCTTCGCGAATACAGCGTTCGATTCACCCGTCCGCTGATGATTGATCAGTATCAGGTCACTCCGGGATCGGAGGGATTGCAGCTCGAGAGCAATCCTGAGGTCCCGCTGCAATTGCCCCACTTTAGCTGGGCACATGCATTCAGCCCAGTCATTCGACTAAGCGCGGTCGACCTCTACAAGCGCGGGGGCACCGCCGGCTCGATTGATGCTCGTCTGGATGCGCTGGCCTGGGGAACCAAGGACGGCCGCCATTTGTCGGCGCCAGCAATTCAGGTTGACCATCTGAGAAATGGCTTTGACGGGGGGCGCTGGGTCTTCGTCAACTCCGAGCTACCTTCCGATTTTTACAGCAGCGCACAGGGCGCGGATATGATTCCCGCTCTGGCCGCATGGGCGCTCGAGGGTAGTCAAGAATTCACAGTTCGACCGGTATATCCACTCTATTTGCCCGGAGAACCAGTCCAACTGGACCTGAGTTGGCGCTCCGAAACCACTTCGGTCGAACCGTCTTCGGCCGCTTCATCGTCCGCCCCGCTAACAGTCAAACTTGTAACCTATCCTGAGGATGAACCGTCGAACCGCTCAGAGACCTCGGTGACGGTTGCCGCATCGCAGCTGGTCGTACTGCCGGCGCCGAAGACGAAAGGCTTGCACATCGTCGAGGCCGAATGGATCGAGGGAACCAAGATTCGCGCGATCTATCGGTCCGGTTTCTGGATCCGCGATGAAGCCTATTTGCGCTCCGGTCCGCGCATGACCGTTAACAAAGATTATTTTGAGATGGATGGCCATCCCCTGGCTGTGGTTGGCACTACTTATATGTCCAGCGAGGTCCAGCGTTTGTACTTCGAATATCCCAATGTGTACGTTTGGAATCGCGACCTCGGGCAAATTCACTCTGCCGGGCTGAATATGATCCGCAGCGGCTGGTGGACGGGCTGGGACAAATTCTGCGACGAGAACGGAAAGCCCTACGAGCGCACGCTTCGGACGATCGAAGCCTATCTCATGACGGCCCGAAAAAATGGGCTGCCGGTACAGTTTAACGTCTTTGCCTTTTTGCCGGAGGTTCTCGGAGGAACCGATCCCTACATCGATCCGGAAGCTCTTCGCAGGCAAGAAACGCTGATTTCGGCCGTAGTGGCACGTTTCTCAGATGTTCCCTATCTGGCTTGGGATCTGATCAATGAGCCGAGCATTTCGCAACATCTGTGGACCATGCGTCCGAACGGCGATCCGATTGAACTGGCCAGTTGGAATCAGTGGCTGAGCCGACGATATCCCGATCGCGCTGCGCTCGCGGCAGCGTGGAATCTGCCTGTTAGCTCGGTCCAGGGAACGATTCCCGTGCCCGAGGAAATCGAATTTGTGCCGCGCGGCATGTACGTGGGGCGAAACTCGCTCAAGGTTTACGACTTCTTTCTGTTTGCGCAGGAGACTTTCGCGAATTGGGTGAAAGCCATGCGCAACACGATTCGCGCCACCGGCTCCCAGCAACTGATCACCGTCGGCCAGGATGAAGGCGGCTTCGCGGATCGCCTGTCTCCTGCTTTCTTCGGGCCATCGGTTGATTTCACTACCAACCATTCCTGGTGGCAGAACGACCACTTGTTGTGGGATTCGCTGGTGGCCAAGCAGCCGGGAAAAGCCATGCTGATTCAGGAGACTGGCCTACAGCGCGAACTGAACCTGGATGAAGTTGCCCGGCGCACGCCAGAAGACGAAGCCGCGCTCTTTGAGCGCAAATTTGCTACTTCGTTCATCCAGGGGTCGGGAGCCATCGAGTGGCTCTGGAACACAAATTCCGACATGACCGAAAGCAACGAGACTCCGATCGGCGCGGTCCGGACGGATTTCACGGAAAAGCCGGAAGGCTCGGTGTTACGCGCGTATGCGGAGTTTGCAAAATCTCTTGCGCCTCATCTCCGCGATCCGCAGCAGCCGTCGATCGCCATCGTCACCTCCCAGGCCGCTCAGTTCTCGGCCATCGCCGATATGCAAGTCGCCGCCCAGAGGAATGCCGTGCGCGCTCTGGCCTACTACGATCGCATGACCCCCTATGTGATTGCAGAAAACCAGATTGAGAAGCTGGGCTCACCCAAGCTGGTGATCCTGCCGTCGCCGCAAGCCTTGAGCGAGGCAGCCTGCTTGGCTCTGCTGCAATACGTGACCGACGGCGGAAACCTGCTGCTCACAGGCCCGATCGATCGCGACGAGCACTGGCAACGGGTTATGCGCGCGGCCAACCTGGGCCTCGACGCTCACTCGGAACCCCTCACCTTTCACGAGGCATCGCTGCGAGCGGGCGACCGCGACATTCCGCTATCCTTTGGCCAAGACCAGCAGAACTGGCTGGACTGGTTGCGGTTCCATGATGGATCCACCCTCAAGGAAATTCCCACCGGCAAGGGACGCATTTTTTGGGCGGCATATCCGGTAGAGCTGGCAAACGGCTTGGAGCCTGCGGCCGGACTGTACACCTATGTCACGGGCAAGCTCGGCATCCAACCCCTGTTCGAACTGCGGTCACCTCTATCCCCGGGCGTGCTCGTGTCTCCCACGGTGCTGGACGATGCTGTCCTCTATGTCATCACTTCTGACAGCGCCGACGACGCGAAGATCGACCTTCTAGACAAAACAACCGGGGTGCGGCTCATTCTGCAGGTTCCAGCCCAGCACGCCGCGCTGGCATTGATTGGAAAGCGGGAGAAGGCGGTTATTGCCAAGTATGGATTCTGATACTCCTATTGCATCTCCTCCAGCCTCGACCATGCCTTGTCGATACGGCCCCACCGATGCCGCCAGCCTCTGGCACGCAAGGCACCTCCGTTTGGCTGACCGGTTTGTGGCGCCGACTAGCTCCGATGCTACTCTAGCCAAGGACCGAGCAGTCTGATACTGCACCGCTTAACCGTCTTTTAACCACCTTTTCATCCCCCATTCACATTCCATCCAAGCGGCGCTCTTAGAATTCTCTCTTCGGTCCCAGGAGGACCGCAAAAATGCACTTGCCGAAGTCTGTACTTGTGGCGCTGCTGGCGGCTTCTCTTCTCCCGGTTTCTCTTCCCCTGCGTGCAAAGGACGACGGCGGACGGAGTGGTCACGTCAAGCACGTCCTGCTGATTAGCGTAGATGGGTTGCATGCTCTCGATCTTTCCAACTACGTTGCCACGCACAGCAGTTCGACCCTCGCCTATCTCAGCCGTCGCGGGGTTACTTACACTAACGCGGCCACTTCCCAGCCTTCGGACTCTTTTCCTGGGTTGGCGTCGTTGGTTACTGGCGGATCTCCGACCACTGCGGGCTTCTGGTACGACGATACTTACAATCGCGCGCTCTCGCCTCCGCTGATGACCGACGGGCTGGGCGATCCCGGCGGCCCATGCCCTGGCAAGATCGGCACCATCGTGGCCTGGGATGAATCCATAGACATTGATCTGACACAGCTCAATGGCGGCGGAGGCATCAACCCCGATTATCTGGTGCGCGATCCAAACAACAATTGCGCCGTCGTCATGCCGCATCAGTATTTGCGGGTCAATACTATTTTCGAAGTGGTGAAGGCCAACGGCGGAACCACTGCCTGGACGGATAAGCACCCTTCTTATGAATGGACGAACGGGCCGAGTGGCACGGGCGTCGATGATTTCTACGGACCGGAGATTAATTCGATTCCCGTGGCATTGCCGCAGTTCGCCGCTTGCAATCCAGTCCCCGCTCCCGATACCACTCCCGATGACGGATGGACTACGGACCTTCACAACATCCAGTGCTACGATTCGTTGCACGTGCAGGCTATCCTCAACCAGATTGACGGGTACACGCATGACCGGAGCCGCTGGGTTGGAGTACCGACGCTGTTTGGAACCAATTTCCAGTCCGTCAGCGTGGGCGAAAAGCTGAAGATTGCCGGTTACACCGATGTACTGGGCACGCCCTCTGCGGGGTTGGAAGGCGAACTTGAGTTTGTAGACCAATCGCTGGGAAAAATAGTGTCGGAACTGAAGAAGCAGGGGATCTACGAGTCCACGCTGATCATCGTCGGCGCCAAGCACGGGCAGTCGCCGATTGATGTCAGCAAGCGAGTAGGAATTGGGGGTGGACAGCCTACCGCCACGATCGGCGGGGCTGACGCCTTTGACATTTCTGACGACGGCTCCCTCATCTGGCTGACTGATCAGTCGCTTACTCCGAGTGTTGTCGCCGCGCTCAGCGAACCAGCGAATCAGCAGGCTCTGGGTATCCAGGAAATTTTCGCCGGGCAGTCGCTGATTAACAAATTCAACGATCCGCGTAAGGACCCGCGCACTCCGGACATCGTGTTGAAGGTGAATACCGGCGTGATCTTCACCGGCGGCTCGAAGATTGCCGAGCACGGCGGCCTGAACGAGGATGACGTGCACGTGGCTTTGCTGGTTTCGCAGGCGGGCATGGGCCGCAAAACCGTCAATATTCCGGTCAGCAACCAGCAGGTGGCTGCGACTATCATCTGGGAGCTGGGCTTCGACCCCAACCAACTGCAGGCCGTGCAGAAGGATCAAGTCTCGGTGCTGCCGTTCCTGTTCGCGGATGGGGACAAACATTAGTCTTGGGGAGTATGAAGGGCGGCGAGCCGTGAAATCCGCCTTGCCGCTTTCTTTATCGCGTTCACGCCCGTTCGACGACTTCATCGAAGTCTTCAATCACGAACGCCCTCACGAAGTGCTGGACATGAAGTGTCCGGCCGAGGTCTATCGGCTTCCACTCGCATCTATGAAGGATTGCCCGACGAGACCATGGTCGTTACCAATTGCGGCCGCATCTGCCTGGGCCGCTAAGAGATCAACCTCAGCACCGTCTTCGCCGGCCACGCGGTCCGCGTCAAAGAAGTGCAGGACGATATCTGGCTTGTCAGCTTTATGGATTATGACTTAAGGATATTTTGATCTCGAGACCCTGGTACTCGAACCTCTTGACGACCCGTTCGGCCCGAGATTGTTATCTATGTAGCCGGCACATTCTGTAACCCGAGTCTGCGGGCTGGACGCAGAAATTTTATGGTGGGCAGTGCAGGACTCGAACCTGCGACCTCCTGCTTGTAAGGCAGGCGCTCTAACCAGCTGAGCTAACCGCCCCCCCAACAACTTAAGAAAAGTTTTCCCGGCTTTCTCCCAGCTCTTTACTAAGAGGCCGTGGATAGCCAGGAACCAGGGCAGATGGGCACCAGCCAGGACGGATTACTGAGAATTGTATCCGGCTCCTAGTGCGGACATTGGAACACACATCGTGACCAGGCAGCAACCGAAACGAACAAACGCAAGCAACGTAGCGTGAAGTTAGGCCGACGAGCACACCAAGTTTCAAGCCTGTTGCGGCTGGCTGGCCAGATTGAGCGGTCGATGCTCGGTCCGACCGACAGGCATCAGCCTGACCGCCGCACCACGTTCGAGGTCCTCAGTGCAACGGGGGTTGAATGGTTCCCTTTTGGCGAATGACCTTGATTCCTTTGGAACAAACCGTAATCGGCCACGGAGATTCTCCGGCCTTTGCTCACGACGTGGGCATGGCTGGGGACGACCAGGGAAACACCGTCTCTTCCTCCACCCTGGTCGGCTTTTGGGGCGAGTATTGACCCGGCTGAATCGCCCCATCCTCCATTACTGCGATCTTCGACGGCGTCCTCGTCGATGCGCCCTAGTCGATAGCGCGGCATCGAATCAGGATCATCCCCTGCTAGACTGGCGCGGTGCGCCGTCTCATCATCAATGCCGACGATTTTGGTTTGACCGCGGGAGTGAATCGCGCCATCGTAGAGGCGCATGAGCACGGGGTCGTGACCTCGGCCACGCTGATGGCGAACGGCCCGGAGTTTGACGACGCGGTTCGGCTGGCCCGTGCGGCGCCTGGGCTGAGCGTCGGGTGCCACGTAGTGCTGGTGGACGGCCTGCCGGTGCTCGAGGCTTCGCAAGTACCCAGCCTGATGGGCAAATCGCGGAACGAGCTGGGCTTTCGCAGGAGCTGGACCGGTTTCGC
>PKYX01000268.1:0-2164 GCA_003132825.1 Acidobacteriaceae bacterium | reverse complement strand
GGGGCTGCCGGGGTCGTAGCCACGGGCGCTCTCGATGACCAACTGCTCGCCGACATCCTCCAGCACCTTCCCCCAGGCAGCTGGGAGCTGGTTTGCCACCCCGGCTACGCGGATGCGCAATTGCAACGCGTCCACACCCGGTTGCGGGCGTCGCGCGAGCAGGAGCTTCGGATCCTTATCTCCTCTGGAACCAAGGAATTGCTGTCGAAAAGCCTGATCCACCTTATTTCTTATGATGACCTGGGTTGATCCCGAAGGGCAGCTTCCCCCCCCGGCGGAACGCCTCCTAAGCCCCCCCCGCATCGATAGTTCTCTGACCTTCGGTGCACCTAGCTGGTAATCGGAAGGCGGCGGTCGCGGGGTATGATTGTTAGAATCTGTTAATCCAGGAAGGTTCACCGGCTCCGTGCAAGAAGCGCCCGAAACTCGCGTGGCACTCGATCTCATCGTCCGCATCTGGGGGATGGCGAATGGCCGCGCCTTTTTTCAAAGCGCCCACGCTCGCCAGCTGGGCTATGAGGGCGCCTTGCTTTCAGGTATTGAACACCCCTTGCAGGCCGAGGATGTGATCGGCGTGCAGTACGGCGATAAGAAAGCCCGGTTCCGGGTGCTCCGAGTGAAGGACCTAGGACTCCCGCAGCGCATTCAAGCCGACGTGCAACTTCTTAGCGGACAACAGTGTCCCTGGAAGGAACTGGTGCAGGAAGATGCAGAAGAAGGACCAAAAAACAGTCCCCCCCCGGTCAATGGGGATCAAAGGCAGTTTCGCCGTCTGAAGGTCAAGTACCCCCTCGAATTGCGGGACGAGCGCGGCGGCGGCCCCGCCATGCAAACCAACACCGCAGATGCCAGTGGTCGCGGCTGCTATGTGGAGAGCCTGGTCCCCCTGCCTTTGGGCACGAAGTTGAGGATCACTTTCTGGATTGAATCCGAGAAAATCTCTACCGGGGCAGCTGTCCGGGCTAGCGATCCGGGCGTGGGAATGGGGATTGAATTTATTGGCTTGGATGAGAAAATCAAGGTTCGGTTGCAATCGCATCTGGAAGCCCTCGCCGACGATTTTGCCGGTAAGGGAACTTCGGCCTAAGGATCGCTTCGGTTCGGTCTCTTCCTTAACCTCCCTTAACTTCCCTTTACTTGTCCTAGCTTCTCTTTCCCATGGTTGTCGGCACGTCTCACAACGGGGCGAGCACGATTTGCCCGCCAAAATGTGAATCCGCCCCGGTTGTTTGCCATCGAATGTGCAGGGCCGACACAGGCACGAGCGAGGACCGGAGATGAAAATTGGGATCACCTGCTACCCAACCTACGGGGGCAGCGGCGTGGTGGCGACCGAACTGGGGCTGGAACTCGCTGTGCGAGGCCACGATATTCACTTCATTTCCTACGCTCAGCCAATCCGGCTGACCGGGCCTCATCCCAACATTCACTATCACGAAGTGGAGGTTTCACGGTATCCGCTGTTTGATTATCCGCCCTACGACTTGGCGCTGGCCACGCGCATGGCGGAGGTGTCGCAACTCTATGAGCTCGATCTTTTGCACGTGCATTACGCCATCCCCCACTCGGTGAGCGCGATGCTGGCACGGCAGATGCTGGCCTCCGGTCCCCGGCCGCGCGTGCTTCCTTTTGTCACCACTCTGCACGGGACCGACATTACCCTGGTGGGACAGGACCATTCCTACCTGCCCATCACCCGGTTCTCCATCGAGCAGAGCAACGGGGTGACTGCGATTTCCGAATATCTGCGCGAACGCACGATACGAGAGTTCGAAATCAAGAACGAGATTCAGGTGATTTACAACTTCGTGAATTGCGACGTGTACCACCGCGACCCCGAAGGCGCCAAACATCGGGCCGAGTATGCGGCGAACGGAGAGCGCATTCTGGTGCATCTGTCCAACTTCCGCCCCGTGAAACGCGTGACCGACACCATTGAGATCTTCGACCGGGTACGGAAGAAGGTGCCATCCAAACTGCTGTTGATTGGTGACGGTCCAGACCGCTCGCGCGCGGAGTGGCTGGCGGTGCAGAAGGGGATTCACCAGGATGTGATGTTCCTCGGGAAGCAGGACCAAATCCACGAAAAGCTAGCCTTGGCGGACGTCATGCTTCTGCCGAGCGAACTCGAGTCGTTTGGGCTGGCCGCGCTCGAAGCCATGGC
>PKYX01000019.1 GCA_003132825.1 Acidobacteriaceae bacterium | reverse complement strand
ACCAAGCAACACGGATTGGAGAGCAATCTGTTCCTCGCCCCAGGCGAGGGCGACACCCTGCCCGCCGGGGTGGAAGGAAACGGCGCCGCCCGAGCGGATGGCCCCGATCTGGCGGACGCCCTGCGCGTGGTCAAGGGCGAAATCCGATAACACCCGCCGTCCCAGCCAGAAAAACCGACTCTCCCGGATTCGCCGGCTACCGCGAACTGGTTGACCAGCTTCGTGCCAGTGAAATCGCTGGTTTCAACCGTCCCCCTTGGACCCCCGGTCTGTCCCCGTACTTGTGGCTCGAGGAGCCCNNGTTAGAACCGTCCCCTTGGCCCCCCGGTCCCAGTACTTGTGGCTCGAGGAGCCCACGGTCGTCGCCGCAACCCAAGAAACGGCGGTCTAAAGAAAAAGCCATGAACGACCGATATGCAAAAGGTGGAAGTTCGTTCGCCCTTACCGATTGAACCGCCCGCGAAAGTGCCCGCTCCCCCGCGGGTATTCCTGGTCGCACCGTGTCTGGCACCCGCCCTGAAGCGTTCTCGGAGCGGCCTACGCCATTTTCGCACTCGAGCCCTCCTGCAGAACTCCTTGCTTATGGTTGCGCTGGTGTGTTTCGCGGGACCGGCGTACGGCCTCGATCCCCACAAGACCATCGATCAGTACGGCCATGATCTGTGGACTTCGCAGAACGGGTTGCCAGGAGAAGCCGTCTACCAGATCCTGCAGAGTCCGGACGGCTACTTGTGGTTGCGAACCTCCGCCGGGCTCGTCCGCTTTGATGGCGTTCGATTTGTGCTGATAACCCCGACGGTGGGCGACCATGCGGTCAACGAACCTGTCAAGGCAATCTGTATCGGAGCGGATGGAGATCTNNGAACACGAAGTCTTTGTCGGCTCGGACGATTTTATTTACTTGATTCAGAACGGCCCGATCAAGATGCTGCGAGAGGGTACGAGCTGGATCACTGCTTTCCTGGAGTATCCCGGAGAGGTATTCATCAGTGGGGTAGGCCATAGTCCGCTCTATCGGTTTGGGGACAACAAGCTTTCCCCCTACCCAACCGAGCTGGCCAATGCCATGTCGTTGGCCAAGGACACCGGTGAGATTCTCTGGGTGGGTACCGAGGTTGGCTTGTTTCGGATGGATCGGAAAAAAGGGACGGTTTGGCCGGTCGCGCCCGAAACCATCCACAGAGAAGTGGATGCGCTGCTAAAAGACGCAGATGGAAACTCGTGGGCGGCCACGCAAGACGGATTGTTTCGGATCGCGGGCAGTCAGGTGTCCGTTTTCGGTTCTACAGACGGCCTGAGCGACGCTCGTGTCATTTCGCTATTTGAAGACCGGGAAGGCAGCCTGTGGGTCGGAACCGCCAGCGGGTTGGATCGATTCCGCGATACCAAATTCACCACCCTGACCACCAAGGAGGGCCTGCCTTCGAACCAGACCTCACTGGCCCTAGAAACGCGAGACGGAACTATTTATGTCCTATGCCAGGGTGGAGGACTGGCCCAGATCAACGGCGGCGTGATCACCGCCATCACCAGCAAACAGGGTTTGCCATCGACATTCGGCGACGGATTGTTCGAAAGCAAAGATGGGACCCTCTGGCTGGGGACCAACAACGGCCCGATCGGCTACCGGGACGGAACGTTCACGCATTACTCAGCGCAGGGGCGATTTTCCGATTACGTGTCGGCCATCGCGGAAGACGACGAAAGCCTGATTGTAGCGACCTCGGAAACTCTCGCTTTTCGATTCAATCCCGATGTGGCCCAGCCGTTTACCTTCGAGGGCAAGACCACACCCGTATCTTTCCGCGGCAACTACACTTTTACCATTCACCGGGACTGGTCTGGTGCGCTCTGGTTCGGCACGGTGAAAGGCCTATTCAAATTTGCCAAAGGAGAGCCGCCCGACCAAGCTCGTCAGGCCGGGATCGATTTCCCCGTCACTTCGATATTTGACGATCAACATGGAAGTCTCTGGCTGGGTGGAAGAATCCCCGGACTGACCCGATTCCGCATCCGTGACGGGCGAGTTACCCGCTACACGGCGCAGAGCGGGCTCTTTGATGCCTACCCCACGACCGTTCTGGCTGACACTCAGCAGAACCTCTGGATCAGTACCCCGAGCGGTATTTACATGGCTCATGGGAAAGACCTGGATGACTTTGCGGATGGGCGGCTGGCCAGCGTCTCAACCAGGCTCTACGGGACCCCGGATGGAATGAAGACCAGCGAGGCTTCGAGCGTCGCGGAACAACCCGGCGGATTTCGGGCACGGGATGGCAAACTCTGGTTCAGCACGCAAAAAGGCATAGTAATTGTCGATCCGCTCCACCTAAAGCGCAACACCCTCATGCCTCCGGTGGTCATCGAAGCGATTGTGGCCAATGGCCAAGTAATCCCTTCCCCGCACGAGTTCGAGCTACCGGCCGGCACCAACAACCTTGAATTCCAGTACACCTGCCTGAGTTTCCGGATTCCGGCTCGCGTCCAGTTCAAGTACAAGCTCGAAGGCTACGATCTCGATTGGGTGGACGCGGGTTCGCGTCGCGTCGCTTATTACACAAATCTTCCTCCCAAGCGGTATCGCTTTCGGGTCATCGCGTCGAACGATGACGGCCTGTGGAACGAGAAAGGGGCATCGGTTGGATTCGTGCTCCGGCCTCACTTTTATCAGACCATCTGGTTTTACCTGTTGTGCCCGATTGCCGTCCTGCTGGCTTCGGTGGCCGGACAGCGGCTATACACGCAACGGCTGCGCGCCCGGGGGCAGGAATTGGCTCTAATCGTCGACCAGCGGACCGAGGAGCTACGAGCGTCGAAGGAGCGAGCCGAGGTCGCCAATCAGACCAAGAGCGAGTTCTTGGCAAATATGAGCCACGAAATCCGCACCCCCCTCAATGGCGTGGTCGGAATGACCGATCTCGCACTCGAGACCGAGCTGACACCAGAGCAGCGGGAATATCTCGATACCGTAAAATTGTCGGCGGATGCACTTCTCACCGTGATCAATGACATTCTTGACTTCTCCAAGATCGAGGC
>PKYX01000076.1:5005-13340 GCA_003132825.1 Acidobacteriaceae bacterium | reverse complement strand
ATCAATGGTGATCTCCTCGAAGCCGACTTCGGGACAACGTCATCGGAGTCCGCGTTAGACGTAACTTCCGGTAGTGCGTCATCCGATCGCGAACAGCGGCAAACGCCAATCGAAATGTGCAAAACGAGTACGCAAGGCTATTTAAGCTTCGCGAATTCCACCTTCGCTTGTTTCAGAAGGGGGACATCCGGATCGGCGTTCTTCCACAGGCTTAGGAAATCGCTATAAGCGGCGCGGGCTTTAGGAATGTCACCTTGCAAGGTGTAGGAGCGAGCAAGGCCGAGACGCGCGAGCGCGCCGATCGGCTGGTTCCCGACCACGCTGTAATGGTCCAGAATGTTTTGAAACTCGACCTGTGCGGCTACGCCCTGCTTCGCCGCCAGGTATGCTTGGCCTCGTAAGTAAACCGGGTACAACGCAAAGGTGAAGGAATAGTTCTCCTGTCCCAACTCGTAAGGCTCAGCTTCTGCTAACGCTTCGACCGCTCGCGATGCGTCACCACCGTGAAGCGCGGTTGCGGCCCGAATCATTGGCAGGTCGTCATATTGCACAATCGTATCCGCGGGAAAGTTTTTGCGGAGATCATTGGATAGCCGTGCCGCCTGCGCGGAATCGCCTGCCAGCGCCAACGCAATCGCCGAGTACGCATTACCCTGCCTGCTATCGGATCGCAACATGGGGGCTTTGGCGTCCTGTTTCGCCGCATCCATATTGCCTACCAGCGCTTCCCGCACTGCGGAGTGCCCCAGATATTCCGCCGCGGTTTCGTTTTCGTTCGTTCTTTCAGCAGAATCGGCGGCGCGGCGGGTCAGTTCGCGGCTCTTGGCGAACTCGCCGTTATATGCGGCCGTTTCAGATTCCAGGAAGAGAATTTGATCATCGACTCCCGGTTTTCCCGTGGCGTCGCCGACCTGCCGTTCCATCCCGGCGGCATCGTGTTGAAGAAAATCGACGTTGTAAAGAAGCAGAGGAAACCAGGGCGAATCGACGTTGTGAGCGCGCGAGTCTTGTGCTGTGGCCTTGGCCTGATCAAGTTGGTTGATCCACTGATAACTGTAGGCGAGATTTACGGAGTTATTGCCGCTGTTCGAGTTGATCTTCCAAGCCTGCAGCCCCGCGGCATGGGCCTTCTCGTAATTTCCGGTCAAGGCATAAATGGTCCACAAATTGGTCGGCGGCTCGTCGTCACGGGGATAGCTTTGCGCCCATGCCTGATACGAGGTGCGGGCAGCCTCAAGATTTCCCGTGACGACCATCTCGTAGAATGAGGAGATGGCAAGCCGCTCGCTCTCGCTGGCCCGCCCCCGCAATTCGTATGCCTTGCGAGTATTTTCGGCACAGAGGGCAAGTTCACTCAAGGGTTGATAAGCCTGGCCCAGCCGCAAATAAGCCATCGCGAAATTTGGATCCAGGGAAATGGCCCGTTGAAAAAGCGGGATAGCGGCGGTGTAGTCGTTGGCCACGTCAGTGGTTCGATTGCCGAGGGTATAGGCTTGCAGCGCTTCGAGTGACGAAGTGGTCACGCTGTCTGGCGGGACATCATATTTCTGCACCGAGGCTAGCGATTCTCCCAATCTTGCCCGCAGTTTCGTTGATGCGGTCCCGAGAGCGTCGAGGACCTGTTCCTTGCCGTTCGCCGTCACTTGTTCTTCGGAGAGCAGGTCGCCGGTGCGGCAGTTCACAGCCTTCAGGCCCAGAACATACTGGCTGCCTAAACTCGAGATAGATCCCTCAATAGTGGCCGCGCTGGCCGTGCGCTGGCAAACGTCGCGCGCCAGGTCTGGCGTCAGCCGCGCCTGTTTCGGCTGGTTCATCAGTATCAGTGTTTGTGCGATGCGCTCGTCCGAAACCAGGCTGAGAAACGGCGACTGCTCCAGTTGCGCCGCGAGCCCTTGCCGTAAGGTGCCATCGAAAACGGCATCGTCCGTGCTATTGGCGAAATCGGCGAGCACGACGGTGTCTTTGTCGGTGAGAGCTTTTGGACGGTGCGAGCGGTAATACAGGCCGCCTCCAATTAGCGCGACAGCGATCGCGGCAACTGCGAAATAGGCTATCCTCGCCGGTTCTAACGCTGGTCCTGAACGGGCGAGACCGCTTTTCCCCGCATAGTCCGAACCGCCTGCAAGCCGCCCCGTCTCGGTATCCCGTTTTAGCCGTTGCAAGTCGGCGCGCATCTCGGCTGCACTCTGATACCGCAGGTTGCGATCTTTCTCTAGCGCCTTTCGGATGATGGAACTTAGAGCCGGAGAAATCTGTTGGCTTATTTCAGATGAAGGCTCCTGGTGCAGAATCGCTCCGCAAATCTCTCCTGAACTTGATCCTTCAAAAGGCATCCTACCGCTGGCCATTTCATACAGCACCGCGCCGAACGAGAACAGATCGGTGCGCGCGTCCAGTTCCTGGGCCCTGATCTGCTCCGGCGACATGTAGGCCACCGTGCCCAGCATGGTCCCGGGGCTGGTGAGGTGCCGCGCTTCGGAGGTGAGGGTCTCGGCATCGTGACCGCTCGCTCCGGTTTGGATCAGCTTCGCCAGGCCGAAGTCGAGAATCTTTGCGTGTCCGCGCTTGGTAACGAAAATATTGGCAGGCTTGATATCCCGGTGGATGATCCCTTGGCTGTGGGCCGCATCCAAGGCGTCAGCGATCTCGATGGCCAAAGAGAGAATCACGTGCGTGTCCATCGGACGGTTGCCGATGCGATGCTTGAGCGTCACACCGTCGAGATACTCCATCACGATGAACGCTTTGCCTTCCTGCTCATCAATCTCATGGATGGTGCAGATGTTTGGGTGATTGAGCGCGGATGCGGCTTTGGCTTCCAGTTGAAAGCGGGCTAGTGCCTGCGGGTCTTTGGCTACATCATCGGGTAGGAATTTGAGCGCGACAAAGCGACCGAGCTTAATGTCGTGGGCCTTGAAGACGACACCCATGCCGCCGCCACCGAGTTTCTCGACAATGCGATAGTGAGAGACGGTTTGGTCGATCATGGTGCCGAAAGGAATACCGGAATGGCAGTAATGCTACGGGGGAGCCGTAGGCTAGTCAATTGAGAACAATGGGATAGCAGCTAGTAATCGTCACGAACGATGGGACTATTGGAAAGTGGTTGGCGAACCGGAAGTTGGCCAGAAACGGGATTGGAGGAGATCAACGGCGATCCTCGAAGGGGACTTCTGGACCAGAGTGACCCAAGGGATGGTCCGCAGCGTCGTTGCTACAACTGCAGGGCGTTCATGCGGGGATTCTCGTACACGTCATCCTCACCCGGATACCTAAGCTCCTTTTCAAACTTTCCCGTTTCCTTGGCTAAAGCCCAGACTAAGCTCTCTCCTGCCGGTAAAGTTTTCGGCTGCTGGTCGTATACCGGATCTCCGTAGGCATATTCCGCATCGACCGTCCGCCAACCATTCCTACGAAACATTGCGATCAGATCACCGAGGAAAAGGGCGTTCAGTCCGCCGTGATGCAAGAGCAACGTATGTCGCAGCGGTCGCCCGAGGACACGCTGACTCAGCGAGTCGTAGAATTGCGCACGCTCCCAGATATGCTGCAGAAAAAAGTTGCGATATCCCGTCAGGTCCGCGTGGGGCTGCGCCTCAGTCCGCTTTTCCAGTCGCGCATCGATTGCCCAATCGGACGCGTCGATCGTTGCCCGCCCTATGCGGTAGCCATGCGCTTGTAGAAAGGCGCGCATTCCGTCGCGCTTCTCCGCTGTGTCGCCTTCCTTGAAAAACGGATAACGAAATAACCGGTTGAAATGTAGATGGCCTTGAATCAGAGGTTCGTTCTTCAGAGCATCAGCTTCGAATTCGGCCAGTGTCACTTTCTTGGATCCGGCTGGATCGTCATCCGTGCTCACGTTGAAGAAAAGATGAGAGTACGAATGATTGCCGATTAGATGATCGGCGCGATCCCAGGCGGCGACCAGCTGTCGCCCGGCATTGCTATCCACTCGCTTACCACAAACAAAGAGTATGGATTTGATCTTGTTACTGACCAGCGTGTCCAGAATACGCTCGTTCACCTGCTGCCATGTCAGATTAGCCCCACCATCGGTGGTTGGGTCATCAAACGTGAAGGCAATTTCCGGGGCTAAGCCGTGTGCCGAAGCTAGCGGCAAACGGCGCAGTGTCGCTCCTATGGCCGCATAACGCAGAAACTCCCGGCGGTTCAAGTGTTCGATCATCCCCCACCTGGGCGCGAAGCTCTTTGAAGAAGCAAAGCGGTGAACCGCTCCTGCTTTCTTTCCTTTGCTACTTTCCGCACACCAACATGCCGGTTTATCCCGGCGCTCTCCGGGTTGCCGGTAAACTGCCCGCAACCACTCAAAAGGCCACGCTCTTGCTGCTCCACGAGAAAGCGGGATATATCGGCTGTCAAGCATGTTAGATTGATCGTCAGACGGCATGCAACGTGCTTTTCGATGAGGCGCGCCATTGTGTACGGGGGGCTGCATGAGGGTTTTGATCCAGGATCTTACCTACGCATTTCGCCAGTTCCGCAAGACGCCGGGCTTCACCATCACCGTCATTCTCACCCTGGCTCTCGGCATCGGCGCCAATGCGGCCATCTTCACGCTGGTGAACGCCGTCCTCCTGCGCAATCTGCCCGTTACCGATCCCAAGACCCTCGTCCGCATCGGCGACACTGACGATTGCTGCGTCAACTCCGGCTACAACGAGAGTGGCGACTACTCTCTGTTTTCGACCGAGTCGTATCTCATGTTCAAAAAGGACCTGCCGGAGTTTGACGAACTGGCGGCGGTGGAATCCGGATTCGATTATCGGCCGCTGACAGCGCGTCGCGAAGGCCCGCAGGCGGTCGCAAAATCGGTGATGGGCGAATTTGTCTCGGGCAACTACTTCCGCACCTTTGGACTTCAGCCCGCCGCCGGCCTCTTCTTCACCGACGCGGACGATGCCAAGGGAGCCCCTTTTACCGCCGTCATGAGCTACGACACGTGGGCGCACGACTACGGCTCGGATCCCGGTGTCGTCGGAAGCACGTTCCGCATCAACACGCAGCCGGTCACCATTATCGGCATCGCACCCAAGGGCTACTTCGGCGATCGGCTTACCAGCAACCCGCCCAATTTCTATTTGCCGCTCGAGTCGATGGCGGTGATCTTCAGCGTTCCCTACGTGCACGATCCTGAAGTTGAATGGGTCTACGTCGTCGGCCGGGTCAAGCCGGGCGTCTCGCTCTCCGCCGTTCAAGCGAAGGCCAGTACCCTGCTTCATCAGCAGTTCTCTACCTTCAAAGTGTTTTCGAACGAACGTGCAAAGACATTTCTTGGTCGCACCCATGTTGTGCTCACACCGGGAGGCGCCGGCATCCAGCAGTTACAGGACAACGCCAAGTCGCAACTGCATCTCCTCACCTGGGTCGCCGCTCTTGTTCTTCTCGTTGCCTGCGCCAACATCGCCAATCTGCAGCTGGTGCGCAGCATGAGCCGGCGGGGGGAGATGTGCGTGCGCACTGCTTTAGGCGCGCAACGTAGCCACATCATCCGCCAATTGCTCACAGAAAGCGTTCTACTCGCCGGACTCGGGGGCATCGTCGGCCTGGCCGTGGCGTACGCCGGAGCTCACATGCTGCTGGCGATGGCCTTTCCCGGAGCGCAGAACATTCCCATCCATGCGGCTCCCGCACCCCTGGTGATCGGCTTTGCTTTTGGCCTTTCGCTCCTCACCGGCATCCTGTTCGGCGTAGCGCCGGCCTGGATCGCCGCCCAGGCGCAGCCGGCCGAAGCGCTGCGCTCGGGTTCGCGCACCGTCGCCTCGGGAGCATCCCTCTTGCAGCGCGGCCTGGTCGTCGTGCAGGCGTCGCTCTCCCTGGTGCTCCTCGTCGGCGCCGGCTTGTTTGCGCAGAGCCTCAACAAGCTCGAGACCTCCAACATGCACCTCGACTCGAAGAACCGTTACATCATTCACATCAACCCGCAGGCCGCCGGATACGCCACAACGCAGGTTGAGTCGCTTTATCGGACCCTCGAGGCCCAGTTCCACGGGATTCCGGGAATCGTGAAAGTGGGCATCGCTACGTACACGCCCATGGAAGAAAACAACTGGAGCACCAGCATGCAGGTCGAGGGCGAGCCCGATCTGAACAAGGGCGCGTCTTTTGTCAA
Source organism: Acidobacteriaceae bacterium (assembly GCA_003132825.1). Lineage (GTDB taxonomy): Bacteria > Acidobacteriota > Terriglobia > Terriglobales > Acidobacteriaceae > PALSA-270. The sequence goes on along the minus strand of PKYX01000076.1, from coordinate 7,210 downwards.
AAGCAATGCCGAGTACTTCGACTCTGTCGGCACGCATGTGCTGATGGGACGCGGCTTCCTGCCGCAGGACCTGTTTTCTGCGCCTCCGGTGGCCGTGATCAACAAGGAATTCGTGAAGCAGTTCTTCAAACCTGGTGAAAATCCCATCGGCCACCGGATTGGTTCGCCGGGCCCGCAAAGCGCGGGAGATTTCGAGGTCGTCGGTGTGGTCGACGACACCACGTATACGTCGGTTCAGTGGAAAGATCACGCCATGTTCTTTGTGCCCATCACGCAGCGTCCGACCAGCGACAAGACGCCGATCGCCACCGATATCTCCCTCTATGCCGGCGCCATCGTCATCGAGGCCGATCGCCCGATGAACGACATGGAGAAGCTTGCGCAGCGCACACTCTCCGGGATCAATCCAAACCTGACGATCGTCAAGTTCCAGACCTTCGACCAGCAGATTGCCGACCGGTTCAACGACAACCGGATGATCGCGCAGTTGACTTCGCTCTTCGGGGGTCTGGCACTTCTGCTGGCCACGATCGGACTCTACGGCGTCACGGCGTACACCGTCGTCCGTCGCACCTCGGAAATCGGCATCCGCATGGCCCTCGGCGCCGAACGCACACGCGTCATCGGCATGGTGATGCGCGGCGCCATGACGCAGGCGTTCCTCGGTCTCATCGTTGGTGCGCCGGTCGCCATGCTCTGTGTCCGCTATGTCAAGGCGCAGCTCTACGAGATCGCGAGTGTTGACTTAGGCGTCATGGCGGTAGCTATCGTCGTTCTGGTCGTCGCCGCGTGCATTGCGGGTATGATCCCCGCTCGCCGCGCCGCATCCATCAACCCCGTCCAGGCTCTGCGCGTTGAATAGCGCGCAGAGCTCCGTCAAAACCCTCTGCGGTGTCGAATGCCGCGAGGATGCGCTGCCCCCTCCTGCAACTAGCGTAAGATCCCTGCAACGCATATGACCCTAGCTGTCGGCTCTCGACTTGGTCCCTACGAGATCGTTGCGCTCATCGGCGAGGGCGGCATGGGAGTTGTGTTCCAGGCGCGAGATCCACGGCTGGATCGTCAAGTCGCCATTAAGCTGCTGCCGCCCGCCTTGGCAGCTGACCGGCAAGCACAGGAACGTCTCCGCCGTGAGGCGATGGCGGTCGCCGCACTGGATCATCCCTACATTTGCAAAATCTTCGAAATAGGCGAAGGACCGGATGCGGTGTTCCTGGTGATGGAATACGTTGCCGGAGAAACCCTCGATCACCGGCTGCGGAAGGGCCGCATGTCTCTCCCGGAAACGCTTCGTTTGGCTGGCGAGATCGCCGAGGCACTGCAGGAAGCCCACGAGCGGGGGATTCTGCACCGTGACCTCAAGCCCTCCAATATCATGCTGACTCAACAAGGTCACGTGAAAGTCATGGACTTCGGTCTGGCCAAGCGAGTGGGGGATCTGCCCCAGGCCGGCGATGCCACCCGCGATCTCACAAGCCTGCAATTGACCGCGCCCGGAACAATTCTGGGCACGCCCGACTACATGTCGCCGGAACAGTTGAAGGGCTTGCCGCTCGATGTACGTTCGGATCTGTTTTCCTTCGGCGTAGTTCTGGCTGAGATGGCGGGCGCGCGGCATCCGTTCCGGAAACCATCAACGGTGGAAACCTTCTCCGCCGTCCTCCGCGATCCTCCCGATCTCGACAACGATATTCCTCAAGGGTTGACGCTGCTGCTACAGCGCCTGCTGGCCAAATCTGTTGAGGATCGTTCCGGCTCCGCCGCGGATGTACGTGCCAGCCTGGGCGGGTTGGCCGCTTCGTCCGGGGCCGCCGGTCTTTACAAGATCAGCACCGGCGCATCCCCTGCGCGGAGATGGCCGGCAGCGGCCGGTCTGGCAATCTTCATGGGATTGGTGGTGTATCTGGTTATCCATTTCGGGTGGTTGCACACGGAGCCCCGCGGGCCGGGGACGGAAATCCTTCCTCCCGCCATCCGGTCCATTGCCGTGCTTCCACTCGACAATTACTCGGGCGACCCCAGCCAGGATTATTTCGCCGAGGGAATGACCGACGAATTGACGACAGACCTGGCGATCATCAGCCAGCTCCGCGTAATCTCGCGCGGCTCAGCGATGCAGTTCAAAGGCGAGCATCGCCCACCGACTCCTGAAATCGCGAAAACGCTCAACGTTGATGCGGTGGTGGAAGGTTCAGTGCTGCGAGC
>PKYX01000076.1:0-4980 GCA_003132825.1 Acidobacteriaceae bacterium | reverse complement strand
GGTTGGCCAGCGCTCAGAGTGTGGATCCCGCGGCGCACGACGCCTATTTGCAGGGTCGGTATTTCTTTAATCGCCCCAGTGACGAGAACCTGAAGAAAGCCATCGAGCGCTTCGAAGTGGCGGTCAAGTTGGATCCAAACTTTGCGCTCGCGTTCTCTGGACTGTCCGACGCCTATCTCTGGGCCGGTTACAACGAAGGCGTCGTTACCGCCGCGGAAGCCAGGCCCAAAGCAAAGGCAGCGGCTGAGCGGGCGATTCAACTGGACGACACCTCGGCTGAGGCCCATACGTCCCTCGCAGTATTCAAACTCTTCTACGAATATGATTGGGCGGGCTGCGAGAGCGAATTTCGCCGGGCATTCGCACTCAATCCCAACTATGCGTTTGCCCACGATCAGTTCGGCCTGGCGCTGGCGTTTCAGGGACGGCTCGGCGAATCTCTGTCCGAGGGCAAGCGCGCGTCTGAACTCGATCCCCTTTCTCCGCAAATCCCGATCGACAATATTTTTGCCTATGCGTGGCAGGGCAACTACCAGGGCGCGAAAGATCAGGCCAAAAGGTCAGCAGATCTCGATCCGGCATACTTTTTTCCCCAGATGGCATACGGGTGGATCGACATCGAGGCGGGGAAAACCCGCGACGCCATCCCGGAATTGCTAAGAGCCAAAGCCATGGAGTCGCCCGCCTTCGTTACCGCCTTTCTTGCGTACGCCTATGGGGCCTCCGGGGACCGGGCCCACGCGGTGGCGGAGATGGATGACTTGAAAAGAATGTCGTTGCATGGTCATGTTCTGCCCTTTAACCTGGCGCTGGTGTATATCGGCCTGGGCGATCGCGAACGCGCGTTGGATTGCCTTGAACAAGCCTACGGATCCGATTCGCAGTGGATGGGATGGCTCAAGAACGACCGTATCTTCGAGCCGCTCCGCTCCGAGCCTCGCTTTGTCGCGCTGATGAAGAAGATGGGATTCGACAGTTGAATTGGGAGGAGCGTCCGTCTCCGGGAGGATCTGGATGTCAGACATGAATGACAAAGTAGCTCTGATTACCGGAGCGAGCAGCGGTATTGGCTGGGCGACAGCCGAGCTCTTCGCGGCGCGCGGCGCCAAGGTAGTTCTTGCCGCGCGGCGCGAACATGAGTTGGCGACGCTTACGAGTGAGATAGGGTCTCGCGGAGGAAGAGCGAGTTTCGTGGTCACGGATGTCGCGATCGCCGGGGATGTCGAACGGATGGTGGCCCATGCGATTGAGACATTTGGACGGCTCGACTACGCAGTGAACAACGCCGGCATTGAGGGAAAGCTCGCAGGCATCACCGATCTACCCGAGCAGGAATGGGATCGAGTTCTTGACACGAACCTGAAGGGGACCTTTCTGTGTTTGCAATACGAGGCGCGAGCCATGCTTGCGGGCGGACATGGCGGCGCGATCGTCAACGTCGGTTCCGTCAACTCCTTTCTCGGCTTCCCCACCGGCTCGGCATACGCCGCCTCCAAACACGGGCAAATCGGGCTGACTACGAGCGTTTCCGCAGAACTGGCGCCGCAGGGAATCCGGGTCAACCTGGTGTGTCCGGGATTCATCGATACCCCGATGCATCACCGGGTGCGCGGCCTCCTCGGCGATGATTTGTACGACAAGGTGCTGATACCCCGTGTCCATACCAGGCGCGCAGGCCGTCCGGATGAGATCGCCCAGACCATAGTCTTCCTGTGCTCGGACGAGGCCAGCTACATCTCGGGCACCACGTTGACCCCCGATGGAGGGTTCACTCTAACCGTCTAGCTTGATGCGTAGCATCAGTCCTGTTCGTGGGTCTTTTGAAGGGGAAGCCTGATGAAAGCTTCTACATTATTTGATCTAACCGGCCGGGTGGCGGTCGTGACGGGCGGTAATGGCGGAATTGGCCGCGGCATTGCGCTCGGATTGGCCGAGGCCGGGGCCGCCGTCGCAGTCTTTGGACGAAACCACGAAAAGAACCAGCGCGTGCTTTCCGAACTGAAAGCCATCGGTGTTCCATCGCTTGCTGTGACGGTGGATGTGACCGATCGCGCCGGACTGGAGCCCGCGCTTCACCGGGTCGAGCGCGAGCTTGGCGGCGTCGGCATCCTGGTAAATAATGCCGGCAACGTCTCGCTGAGCGGCGGCGTGTTGAACGAAAAGCCTGAGGACTGGGACAGCGTCATCGAGACCCAACTCAACGCGGTTTTCCTTCTTTCGAAGCTCGCCGCCAAGGCGATGGTTAGTCGCAAGAGGGGGAAAATTATTAACATCGGCAGCATGTACTCGTTTTTTGGGTCCGGGCTTATCCCCTCTTACAGCGCGGCCAAGGGCGCGATCGTCCAGTTGACCAAGTCCATGGCCATTGAGCTCGCACCGCATAACATTCAAGTCAATGCGATAGCGCCGGGCTGGATCGAAACCGACATGACGGCGCCCGTCAAGACCATGCCCTTGAATGACGAAATTCTTTTGCGGACCCCCGCCGGCCGGTGGGGTCAAGCCGAGGAAGTCGCCGGAACCGCCGTGTACCTGGCCTCGCACGCTTCGGACTTCGTTACCGGTACTACGATTCGTGTTGACGGCGGTTATGCGATCCGATGACCTCTGGCTGAGGTAATGAAAAACCGAAAGCGAGCCATTTGCTGCTCCGTGAGACTGTCTCCGGTTTGTCGGCAAAGAGGAAACTGGACTTGCTCGATAACTTCAGCTTTGCCCGTCAATTTGCACGATGAGTTCAGCGTATCTATCTCCACGCCAACTTCCGTTGCCGAGAAGATATGCGATGATGGATGCCGTTCATGGAGATCTTGTGAGCCAGGATTCAGGTCGATTGAGAGCGCTTCCCGTCTCGCCTTTAGCCCTGCTTCTGCTGGCGATCGCATGCTTCTCCCAGGCTTCAACGGGTGCGGCCCAAACGGAGAAACAGCCCGACGAGTTCCTCGTTCGGACCACCGGCGGCCCACTGCGGGGCGTCGCGCGGCCGGATGGTGGCGCTGAGTTTCTCGGGATTCCCTACGCTCAGCCATCTGTTGGCGATCTGCGCTGGCATGAGCCACTGCCCGTCAAGCCGTGGAGTGGAGTTCGTACGGCCGGCAGCTTCGGCGCTCCCTGCGCGCAGCCGGTGATGGGAGACTGGAACCGGCACGACGCCGAGGCAGGCAAGGAAGATTGCCTCTTTCTCAATGTAATGACTCCGGTCTGGCCAGCAAAACAACCCCTTCCGGTCATGCTCTGGATTCACGGCGGCGCCAATGAGGGCGGCTCGGCCTCGAGCGCGCTCTACAAAGACGGAACCCTGATCCGGCACGGCGTCCTGCTGGTCACCGTCAACTACCGGCTGGGCATCTTCGGTTTCTTTGCCCATCCCGCATTGAGCGCCGAATCCGCTCACCCAGGCTCAGGAAACTACGGCCTCATGGATCAGATTCTGGCCCTGCGCTGGGTGAGCGAGAATATCGCGAACTTCGGCGGCGATCCCAACAACATCACCGTCTTTGGCCAGTCTGCGGGCGCAGTGGACATCGGGTTGCTGATGACCTCCGGCCTTTCCAAAGACCTCTTTCAGCGCGCCATTGCCGAAAGCGGCACATCGTTCAGTCCTCCGCTGGCTCCGCTGGCCGCTGCCGAAAAGGCCGGTGAGGCTTTTGCCGCAGGCCTCAAGCTTCCAGCCGGCGAGGAGGGCTTGAAGCAACTGCGTCAACTGACTGCGCAGCAACTGCTGGCATCGCAATCCAGCCAGAGTCCGGACCCCCACTTTGGTCCGGATATCGACGGATGGGCCATCGCCCGCCAGCCGGCTTCGGTCTTTGCCGCTGGCGAGGAAGCCGCGATCCCCTTGCTCTTCGGCACCACGGCGCGCGAGTTCGGGGCCGCAATCTTTCGTATTCCCACGGCCCAGGACGCCTTGCGCAAGACCATCGTGGATTTCTTCGGCGGCCTTGCTCCGAGGGCACTGGCGGCCTACGGGTTGGCCGAGGGCGCGCAGGCAAGCGACGACCCGCTCTACGGCTCACCGGCCGACCAGTGGGCCGCCGATCTTGTATTTCGTTGCCCGGCCACGGCCCAGGGAGCCTGGCACAACGCCGCCCATCATCCAACCTATGAATACGAGTTCGCCCATGCCATTCCCGGCCAGGAGGTGCAGGGCGCCGTCCACTCCTCGGACCTGCCCTATGTCTTCGGGTACTTTCCAAAGTGGGGCAACATCGCCGGCAATTTTACCGATGTGGACATCCAACTCTCCGGTCTGATGGAGAGCTACTGGACCAACTTTGCCAAGACCGGCAACCCCAACTCCGCTGGCCTGCCCGAGTGGCCCCAATTTGGCGTCGAAAGAAAGTTCATTCGATTTCAGCAGGACGGCAAGGTGGTTCCGTTGGCGAGCCTGCGCGACGGTCCGTGCGGAGCGTACCGGGCTTCGCTTGCGGCGCGTACGCCATCAAGCCGCAATTGATCAGTTCCTTGAATACGCTGAACGCGGCAATAAGGCCACCGGGGGCGCTAACGCCCCCTACGACCTCCTCGTTCACGGTGAATTGAGCGCGTCCCAGCAGGGGAATGAAATCATCGACCGGCGTGGAACCTCGGATCAAGTCCGAGGTTCTCAGCCTTACTTTCCCCATTCCTGGCGGTCGCCATCCCGAACTTAACTTTCTGCAGTTGCGCAACTCCACCAGTCAGCGGCAGCGACGGCCCACGTATGTTCCGCACTTCAGGCTTGGAAAAGCTCGATCCCGAGCGCTTTTCCGAGATTGCGCGAGTACTTCCTGTCTGTCGCGTTGTTCCAATGTTCGTGTACGCCAAGGCTGCGGCATCGGATGCTGTCGCGTTCAGGATCATAGAAAGTCTTCGAAGGCGGATCATTCGCCAAGGCAGATTCGCGCAGGTAGTTATCGGCATTCGCGATATCCGGAAGATCGGGCCACTCCGAAGTGAGAAAATCGAAGCCGACGGAGTCGATCGCTACGCCGTCAAACG
>PKYX01000229.1 GCA_003132825.1 Acidobacteriaceae bacterium | reverse complement strand
TTCAAGTCTGGGAGCATCAAATGCAAGGAAAGGACTCGGCCTTGATGAGCACAAGTTACAGCTCGCCTGGACGGATGGTTGCCCACAATATGGTGACCACGCAGTTCGAACTCGACGGATTCCACGTGGTGCGGACGCTTGGCGTAGTCCGCGGCATCGTGGTGCGCTCGCGTTCGATCTTCGGAACGATTGGCGCAGGCTTGCAAACCATTCTCGGCGGCAATATCACGTTGCTGACTAACTTGTGTGAAAAAACCCGCTCCGAAGCGTTTGATCTGATGCTGCAGCACGCCGCGGAGCTAGGAGGCAACGCGGTGCTCGCGGCTCGCTATGACGCCACCGAAATCATGTCGGGCGTCACCGAAGTCCTGGCCTATGGGACGGCGGTCGTGGTACAGCCAGTAAAGTGAGGCTGGCAAGACCGGTTGCCGCCGGAATTCGCCGCTAGCCGCTTCCGAGGATTCAGTTCTTGTCGAGCGACCCCGACCCCGACCCCGCCTGGTCGCCCCCTGGCAGAAATTTTGGGCTTTACCCTGGTTGGGTGTCTTGTGCCAGAAGTTTTTCCAGAGTCATCTGCCGGTACTCGAAGGTTTGCTTCAACTTGCGGATGAGGAGAAGATTCTGTGCCCACTCGCCGAAAATGCCAAATCCAACTTCATAGCGGATCACATCCCGCACAATTGTTCCGTTCACGCCATTTCGCCTCACCGCGGCAAATTCATGCCGATGATAAAAGGACTTGAAAGCTGCACGTCGGCGAAGTGGTGATTCCATTCGAAACCAACGACCTGCGCTACCCACTCCGCGCGCCAGGGAAGCCAAGGAAAAATGCGGAACGAGGTGACGATTTCAGATCCGACGCCAGCCAGGCCCGGTTGCTCGGTGCCGCCTTCCGATCCGGCGGTCGAGCGCGACATCAGGCGCTGCCGGACCAGACGGGTTCTCAGGCCGGGAGGCATGATGCAGGGCAGGTTGCTGGGGTTTGAGAAGAACGGAAAACCTGCTCCAACGGGACTGCTACCCACTGCTCGAACTGAATGCGGTAGTTCACAACAGTACCTCCCAACTGTAACAGTTGCCGTGGAAAGGACCGGTTCGAGGTGCCCCAAAGTGTGGGATGCGATTCCCGAAAATAGATTTCCACAGGATTTCCGCGGGCAAGAGGGGCATTCAGGACGACCGCGCGATAACTGAAGGGAAAGGAATCGCATCCGTCAACCCCACCTATGGTGGTCACCTAGTCGGTTAGCCGCAAGGTATCGCGCTTCGGCTGGATGCTCTCCCGTACCCACCATGACCCGGAACTTTGTCATTGACAACAAACACCTTAGGCGTAAGATGTGGACAAAAGTGGTACAAAGTGGTCGTCACGATAGTGGTCGTGGGCGCAAGTGAACAGCACTGAGGAGCCAGTGGAATCTAAGACTGACATCCCCAATATTTTGAACATTATTACCTCCCTCACTTTGGCAGCGGCATTAACAAAGAGATTTTCCAACCCGCTTGCGGGCAAATGGCATGTTTCGCGGCAATCACCCAACTCGCGTCGACGAAAAGGGACGGCTCAAGGTCCCGGCGGAATTCAAGCGCGTCATCGACGAGAAGTATGGCACGCAATTTTACATCACGAGCTTAGACGGGAAGGTTGCTCAAGTGTATCCCTTCGAGGAATGGGAGCGGATCGAGCAGAAACTGGCCGGGCTCTCCACTTTTAATCCCACGAAGAAGAAGTTCTTGGACCGGGTGAACTATTACGGCCAGGTGGTCGAGATGGACGGGCAGGGGCGGCTGCTGATGCCGCAGCTGCTGCGCGACTCGGCGCAGATCAAGGGCGAGGTCGCAGTGCTCGGCAACTTGACCTGCCTGATCGTACGGAACCTAGCAGCCCTGCGTACAGAGATCGAGGAGCAAGCGTTCACGCCTGAGGATGAGAAGACGCTCGACGATCTGGGCATCTAGTGGACGAGGGTTTCACAAACACCCCCCAGGGGGTTGGGCATGGCGGTGGCCATGTACCGGTTCTTTTAAAAGAAGCGATCGACTTTTTANNACCGGGACATTTGATTGGGCTCGATAAAGATCCGGCGGCGCTCGAAATCGCGCGGCAAAGGCTGGGTGGGGCTGGCGTTTCGCCGGCCAGTGGCGAGTGGCCGGAGATCATCCTGCTGCATCGGTCATTTGCGGACATTGCCCAGGGTCAAGCGCCATCGTCAGTGGATGGAATTCTGGCCGACCTGGGCATGAGCAGCTTGCAGCTCAATGATGCGGCGCGAGGCTTTAGTTTTCAGGCGGAGGGACCGCTCGACATGCGAATGAATCCGCAGGACGAGCGCACCGCCGAACAAGTGGTAAACCACCTCGACGAGCGAGAGCTTGCCGATGTGATTTACGAATTCGGTGAGGAAAGGAGGTCGCGGAGAATCGCCAGAGCCATTGTCCGGTCGCGGCCGATCCGAACGACTGCGCAACTTGCAGACGTCGTATCAGCCGCGGCCCGGCCAATGAATCAGGCAGAGAGGCGAATTCATCCGGCGACCAGAACTTTCCAGGCACTCCGAATCTTCGTAAACCACGAATTGGACGACCTGCGGGAGTTGCTGCATATCGCACCGCAGTTGCTGCAACCGGGCGGACGGCTGGTGATGATTAGTTTCCACTCGCTCGAGGACCGGATCGTGAAAGATGCTTTCCGCGAGGGTGCGAAGCAGGGTCAGTACAGGGTGCTGACCAAGAAGCCTGTAACCGCCGGGGTAGAAGAAGAAAGTCGCAATCCGCGGGCGCGCAGCGCGAAGCTGCGGGCGGCGGAAAAGATTTCGTAGCTGAGGCGCTACAAAAATTTCCGGGGCGACATCGCCTCTCACAAACAAGGGCGCAAGACGTAATTCCTCTTTCGATGCCGTCCCGGGAGCAGTTAAGGGTTAATACACAGAAAAAACGGAGGCCGGTGATGTACACAGGTACTTTGATAGAAGATCTGATTGCGACTGTCGAGCAGGCGAAACAGCAGGCCTACACGCAGGTGAATTCGCGGGACGAGAAACTGGCGTACTGCTACACGCCCGCGCCCCACAAACTGAGCCAAAGGGAACCGAATCTACTTGGGGTGGCATAAATGGGAGCAGGGGCCGCGGCAGTGCAAAGCGCCGGTCCGACCGCACGGCGCATACCGTGCTGGACGGGTACACCGGAAATTTACTTCGCCAAGACGGTCGATAATTCGCGCCTGGTAAGGGTGGAAGATCCAAGACGCGAGCTCGAGATGAAACAGTTCGGGGTAGCGCTCGGCTGCCTCTTTCTCCTGGTTATGACCTTTGCCTGGCAACACTTCAGGGCCATCGAGTACGGCTACAAGATCGAGTCGCTGAAAATGCAGTGCGACGGTCTGGTGGAACAGAATCGCCTCCTGCGGCTGGACGAGGCTTCGTTGCGTGACCCGCAGCGCATCGACTCGCTGGCGCGGCAGCTCGGACTGCAGTCTCCGCAAGCGGGACAGGTGATCCGTATGGAATCGGCCGCCCCGGAATCGGCCGCGCCGGTTATGGCGAGCATGACTCCGGTCGCTGGGCTTCCGGCGCAGTAGACGACAGCAGCCGGGCTGGCCGACGGACGGGCGAGTTCCCCGTCCACACGATCCTTTATTGGCGGCTCCCTCAGCACCGGCGGGCCGCCTTGTTTGTCTGAGCAGACCGGCGAGAGCCGTCCCCAGGGTTCAGACAGACCAATCTGACGAACCTTCGAGAGGTAAGCCGTGGCGGCGAGCACAACCCGCAACAGCACCAATACCCGGCTCTACTTGCTAGGGGCGATCCTTGTACTGTGGGGCGGCGCCATCTGCGTGCGCCTGGTGTATCTGCAAATCTTCTGCTACGGACAGTTTGAGCAGCGGGCGCAGCATGAGCAGCAGCGCACGCTGGATGTGGCTGCCCGACGCGGAGTCATCTACGACCGGGCCGGACGCCCGCTCGCCATGTCGACTGCCGTCGAATCGGTGTTCGCGGTACCTAGTGAAATCCACGACCTAGCCGGGACCGTCTCCCTCATCAGCCACATCACCAAGGAAGATCCTCGTGAGGTCCTTGCCCGTTGCGACGGAGGAAAGACGTTCTGCTGGGTCGAACGCAAGGCTGACGCGGAAACCGCGGACCGAATTCGAGCGCTGAACCTGCGAGGCATTCATTTCCAGAAGGAATCCAGGCGGTCCTATCCGAAGGGCGCGCTCGCGGCACAGGTCATCGGCTACGTCGGCACCGACGATGACGGACTCAGCGGTATTGAACGCGGGTTTAACGACCGTTTACGCGGCAAACCGGGCCGAATGCTCATCTCGGTCGATGCCCACAAGAAATGGTTTGGCAGCGTGGAACAACAGCCCGAGCCGGGAGAAAACGTTGTTCTCACCATCGACCAGCAGATCCAGTACATCGCGGAGCGCGAACTGGAAACCGCGATGCAGCAGACCCAGGCCGAAACCGGCACGGTGATCGTCGAAAACCCCCATACCGGAGAAATTCTGGCTCTGGCCAACCGCCCCACCTTTGATCCGAACGATTCGCGCGCCATCACCCCCGAGAGGCTCAAGAACCACGCCGTCAGCGACGTGTACGAACCCGGCTCAACCTTCAAGTTGGTCACCATCTCCGCGGCGCTCGACCAAAAGCTGACCCGGCCGGATGAGGTCTTCGATTGCCAGATGGGTTCGATCTTGTTCAACGGCATGCGGATCCGCGACAGTCGACCGCATGGTCTGCTGCCCGTCTCCGACATTCTGGCCGAGTCGAGCGATGTCGGCTCCATCAAGATCGGCATGCGTCTGGGCGACGATCGTTTCTACCAGTACATCCGCGCATTCGGATTCGGACAACCGACCGGAATTGAATTGCCGGGGGAAACCCGGGGCCTGAGTAAACCGCCGAGCCGCTGGTCGAAGGTTTCGATCGCCGCCATTTCGATGGGGCAGGAAATCGGCATCACTCCCCTGCAGCTGGCGGGTCTGATCTCGACCATGGCGAACGACGGCATCTGGGTTGCGCCGAGAATCATTACCACGACCACCGAGCCACCCAGCGCTCCGCAGTTGATCGCGTTTCATCCGGTCGACCAGCGGCGTGTGATCTCCCCGCTCACTGCCGCCCAGATGCGCCAGATGATGCAACGCGTTGTGTTGTCACCGCACGGCACGGGCAAGAAAGCGCTCCTCGAAGGTTACAGCTCAGCCGGCAAGACCGGCACCGCCCAGAAAGTTGATCCCGCCACGCACGCCTATTCCCGCACAAAGTATGTGGCGTCTTTTGCCGGCTTCGCCCCCGTGAACAATCCGGCCGTCACGGTGGTGGTGATTCTGGATTCGGCGGTAGGTTTACACCAGGGAGGCCAGGTTGCCGCCCCCGCTTTTCAACGCATCGCCCAACAGGTCTTGGAGTATCTGCATGTCCCGCACGACGTCGAATTGCCGGTCAGCCACCAACTGCTCCTAGCGGAGAGCCGGGTGAAGGAGCAAGATTTATCGGAAGGTTCACCGGATCATCTGGGCGAAAGCCTTGAAGCGGCCGACCAAGGACCGCCCGATTCGCTTCCGGCCCCGCCTACGGAGTCCAATCCGCCGCAGCCCGAAGCTGGCAACGGCTTGGTGCCGGCGGCCTTGCGCGAGCCGGAGCCAGCCGCGCCAACCAACGATCGGGAACAGCCCGAAATGGGAAATCCGAAATCGGAACCCGCCCCCCCCACACCTCTACCGGCCAGCGGCACCGTCATCCTTGATGTGGAAACGGGTGGGATTGTAGTCCCGTCGTTCCTCGGAAAGAATGTGCGGGCCGCGGTGGAGTTGGCGGAGCAGAGCGGCTTGGACATGGATGCGGTGGGCAGCGGGATGGCGCAGCAGCAGTCTCCGCCGCCAGGATCGCACGTAGCGGCGGGATCGAGAGTGACCGTGACCTTCGGACGCTAGGGTGCATCGCGATTTCTTCCGGGTGCCGTCTTACTCGCTCGATAGGACTCACCATGACCGAAATTAGCGAACGCAAGCCCAGACTTTGAGTCTGGGTTAGTGAGCGAAGAAAGGAGTGAGACAATGCTGAAAGTTTTCAAATACAA
>PKYX01000297.1:5357-5521 GCA_003132825.1 Acidobacteriaceae bacterium | reverse complement strand
GGAATGGCGGCGCAGTTGATGGTGACAAACGGCTTCCCGACACGGGGACTGTTGCGATGAATGGCGCGTGCGACCAACTCCTTTCCAGTCCCGCTCTCGCCTTCGATCAGCACGGTCGATTCCTTGGGGGCTACCCGCGAAAGAAATTGGTAGACGTCCTTCAT
>PKYX01000297.1:5150-5331 GCA_003132825.1 Acidobacteriaceae bacterium | reverse complement strand
TGTCCAGATAGATACAACCGATCACCTTCTGGAATACCGTCAGAGGCACGCACAGCAGCGAGCGCACGTTCGAACGGACTACGCTTTCCACTCCGCTGAGATCACTGCCCCCAGCTGCATCCGAGCCGAGTACGGCAAGGCCCTGCTCGAGTACCTGGCAGGTGATGGTACGGCTGACGCG
>PKYX01000297.1:0-5133 GCA_003132825.1 Acidobacteriaceae bacterium | reverse complement strand
AATGGCATGCACGATACGGCTGATCTTGAGCAGTGCGCTCAGGTTCTGTCCCAGGCGGGAAGTGGCCGGCAGCTCTTTTAAAATACGCTCGGGCTGCAGGTAGAGTACATCCTGGGGACTGATCCGGGCGGTTGCCTGCGTGAGCCTGTCCTCGAACACCACCTGGCTATTGCCCGGCTCTTCAGCATCTTCCCGCAGCAAAAAGACGAAGACCGAATCGCCAACGGAGATCTGGTCTCCGTGCTGCAACCGGCTCTCTTTGACGGCCGCACCATTTACGAACGTGCCGTTCCGGCTTTCGAGATCGGAGATGCTGTGGTCGGTGCCCTCACGGCGCAGTAGGCAATGCCGTCGCGAGAGCGCGGGATCACTGATCGCGACTCCGTTCGAGGAATCTCTCCCGACCGAGACCTCTGGGCCCGAAAGGACAAAACTCGAATCTTTGAACGGACCGGAAATCACCAGAAGTCGCGGGTTCACTTCACCCCCCAGGAGCACTTATCTATCACATTTTGAGGACCTTCGCGGACTAATTCGATTTTCGTTTTGCTATCCGAAAAGATAGGGGCTATCCGTTCGGATAGGGAGACGGGTGGGGGAGCAACGGGCGGAGCCTGCGGCGAGAGGGAAGACAGCTCGTGCAAAATCATCGGGATAGGCGAGTCCGGGGACTTTCGATCCTGCCTACTGCGGGGTGGCCGTTCGCGTGCAGACGCAGAGAGCGGCGTTGGTCCGGCAAAAAAGCGACGGGGGAAGCGCTTTCAGCAGTCCTGTCGGATGATGCCAATCGGGAGCCTGGAGACCCCCTCATCAGGTTCCCGATTATATTTTCTGCCCCCCGGCGGCCGCCAGGCGTGGCGACCCGACGAGTCCCCCACTTTCTACCGCCACCCCGTCGCGAAAGCTCACCATTCTCCCGGAAATGGCGGGCACGCGTTCCCCTGGTACCAGGGTCCCTACCAGATTCAATGGATCGGCAGCAGAAAGGGTAATCGTTTCTCCGTTCGGCGCCAGCTTGCGGGCAGCGCGCAGCGATTCGACCGCAACTGGCAGACCAAACTGTTCTCCCAGGAATCCGTCCACGAAGCGGCCGCCACGAACTTCGCCCCGGTCTTCCAGACGGCGAAACGCCATCTGCAACTCGCGCCACTTAGGAAGGTTTGTCTCGCGGGCCATGACGTCGCGGAAGACCACACCGTAGCGCTTGAGCAGGACCCAGCAAGTGGCTTCGACAACGCGATTGCGATCGGCGGTCGGATCGGTATAGAGCAGCGACCAGCGCCCCGAACTGTGCCGCGGACGCGTTGTGCGTCCACTTCCCTGCCCCGCGCGCCGCTTGGGGTCGATGAGAGAACGCAGATTGTCGAAGCCATCCGCCGTCACAATTCCGCCAGCCACCAATTCCCACAGGGCAGTCTCGATTTCCGACTTCAACTTGCCGGTGCCGCGGACAATGTCCGCGAAGAAAGAGGCGCCTCGCTGGCGTAAGAACTCCAGCACTTGCCGCGCACCGTCGCTGAGACCGCGCGCTTCGGGCTGCTCGGCGGCTGGATTGTGGGGGATCATCCAATCCGCTTCTTCGCGCACAAAGAATGTGATGGGGGCCACGCTGGTGGGGATCACCCTGCGTTTGCCTTGCGCCGAATCTTCGAGAGTTGCCGGATGCGGAGACAGCCGCCCCCAACCGACCGCGCCGGTCAAGCAGAGCTGGTCGAGCCACGCCGGATCGTAGTTCGAAATGCGACGCGCGAGAATCTGCCGCTCCCATGCGTTGGCCGGGATTTCGAATCCTTGCAGCTGCCGCAAGACCTCGAGCGTGGCGCGTTCGCCCTGCACTTGCGTTCCCGGCGCCACGTGTTGCCAGTAGAGCAGCCAGCGCATGAACTGCGCTGCCGTGACAGGCTCGATTTGCTTGCGCAAGGTCGCCACCGTGAGCCGATGGATGCGTGCGAGCAGTCGCCTTTCGCACCATTCATGTTCGTCGCGAGCCGCGCCCGGCGCCCCCGCCAAAGTGGCGGTGAACTTGCCCCGCAGCACCGCACCGCTCGCTTCCATGCGGAGCAGCGCGTTCTCAATTTCTGGCGCCGGCAGCCCGAGGATTTCGCCGAGCTCGCGGGCGGTAGTCGGACCGAGGTGCGCCATCCAACCCGTAACCAATGCCAGCAATGCGTCGTCCCGCGAGGGCATGGCGCTCTCAACGTCCGCGAGATTTTGCGCAAACTTTGCCGAGGGGAATAGCTGCCGAAACGTCTTCGACCGTTCCGCCGCAACCCAGTAGCGCCGCTCGCCGGCCACGAGCGCAGCGCCGGCACGGCCTTCGGCCAAGAGTCGCTCAAAATCGCGACGCCATTCGGCTCCCGCGTTGTCGAGGCGGGGACTACCTCCATCGGCTGTCCACGACAGAAGCGCGGAGCGGCGCTGGTGGATCCCGGGGGGGAGACCGAAATCCCGATCCGCTTCATCTGGTCGAACCGGAGTCGACTCGACGGGCGAGGGCGGCTGTTCCCCGGCGAGCGTGGGCAGCGCAATCAGGGTATGGAGGACGTCATGCAGTTCATCCGCATCGCGTACATCTGGCCAGGCTTCCCGGCGAACTTGCGCAATGGCCTCGGGATCAAGCCTGCCCACTTCTTCGAGCACCGATTCCGGCAGAATCCGTCGCATCTNNGAGAACTGCGACGGCACCGGCGTATCCACGGCCAGGCAGCGGATCTTACCCTGCTCTACATTCACCAGAAGATTTCTCAGTCCATCCACATCCATGGCTTCGGTGAGCACGTCTTTCATCACTTCATTCACCAGAGGATGATCGGGAATCTGGATGTCGCCGACGATATTTTCCTGGCAAGCAGCGACGTCGGGAAACACTGCGGCCAGCAGATCGTCGGACCGCATCCGCTGGATCTGGGGCGGAACTTTCTTGCCGCTTTGGAAGCGTAGAAGCGCCAGAGCGCGGTTGGCGTCCCAGCGCCAGCGAGTTCCGAAAATGGGCGAAGCCAGCGCCGCCTGCTCCAGGATGGGCTGCACAGTCTCGGCGTTCAGAAAATGAAACACATCCGCCAACGGAAAACTGTGCTGCTCCGCCAGCGCGATGTTCAGGCCGTTGTCGGTAGCGGCGGCTTGCAGTTCGAAGTTGAAGCTGCGGCAGAAACGCTTGCGCAGAGCCAGCCCCCACGCTTTGTTGATGCGGCCACCAAACGGGGCATGAATGATCAGTTGCATGCCTCCGCCTTCATCGAAGAAGCGTTCGGCGATGATCGTATCCTGCGTCGGCACCGCACCGAGCACGGCGCGACCTTGCAGAATGTATTCCAACGCCTGTTCGGCACCGGAGTCATCCAGACCGCATTCTTGCTTGAGCCAAGACACAGTTTCAGCAACTGCGGGCTGGCTCGGTGAAACTCCGACGGGCAGAACGTTCACCAGCCGGTCGCTGATCTGTTTCCGTAAATCGGCGACCTGCGCGGAAAGTTCCTGGGTGCGCGCGGGCGCTTCGCCCAGCCANNCGTATGCGCCAGGAACTGTTGCCGAGCAGCATGATGTCGCCGGCATTGCTCTCGACGGCAAAATCTTCATCCAGGGTGCCCACCACGATTCCTTCCGGCTCGAGTACGACGGTAAACAGCGCCGTCTCCGGGATGGCGCCACCGCTGGTGATGGCCGCCAAGCGGCTGCCCCGGCGCGGTCTGAGCTTGTGGTTCACGCGGTCGCGGTGGAGATATGCGCCGTAGCGCCCTCGCCGCGACGCGATGCCCTCAGAAAGCATTTCGAGTACGCTGTCATAGGTTTCCCGGCTGAGGTTGCGGTAGGGGTAGGCTCGCTTCGCCAGCGCGAACAGTTCATCTTCGTCCCAGCTATCCTCATCGGCGGTGGCGGGGGGATCGGGCCCCGGCTGCTCAGGGAGCGGAGCGGAGGCGGAGGCCGCGATGGCTTCTTGTTCTTGGCGCTGGAGAGGAGAGGCCCCGACGACAAAGGGCGGTGCACCGGCCTTACCAAAGAAGCCGCGGCCGGCGGCACAGGTGGCTACGATCTGCTGCGCCAGAATGTCCAAGGGCGATTCGGGGATCATGATGCGATCCAGCTCGCCCTGCCGGATCGCTCGCACGAGCGCGCCACATTCGAGCAGCTCATCGCGAGTGGTGACGAAAAAACGTCCTTTGGGGATCGCCCCGCGCCAGTGCCCGGAACGCCCGACTCGCTGCAGCGCTACGGCAATCGCTCGCGGGGAGCTGATCTGTACCGTCAGATCCACGGTGCCGATATCAATTCCCAACTCCAGGGAGGCCGTGGCCACCAGCACTTTGATCTGGCCTTCCTTGAGCTTCTTCTCCGCCGCCAGACGCAACTTGCGTGACAAGCTGCCGTGGTGGGCAGCAACGTTGTCTTCGCCCAGCCGTTCGCCGAGGTTGTGCGACACTCGCTCCACCAGTCGCCGGGTGTTGACAAAGACCAGCGTCGAACGATGCTGCTGGATGAGTCTGACGAGTGCATCATAGATCTCGTCCCACATCTCGTTGGTGGCGATGGCCCCGAGCGGGCTGGCAGGAACTTCGACCGCAAGGTCAAGCTTTCGCTTGTGCCCGACATTGACGATGACCGGCGCCGGGCGGCCGTTTCCGGTGAGGAACTGCGCAATCTCTTCGATCGGCTTTTGCGTCGCCGAAAGTCCAATGCGGACTGGCGGACGATGGGTCAACGCTTCCAACCGCTCCAGGGAGAGAGTCAGATGAGCGCCGCGCTTATCGTCTGCCACCGCGTGAATTTCATCGACGATGACCGTCTGCACATCGCGCAGGATCGCCCGGCTCTTTTCCGCGGTCAGGAGGATGTACAGCGACTCCGGAGTGGTGACCAAAATGTGCGGCGGACGCCTGAGCATGGCCCGACGTTCGTGCATGAGGGTGTCGCCGGTCCGAACCGCGGTGCGAATCTCTGGCATCAGCCAACCCCGCTCTCCCGCCATCTGCAAGATCTCGCCCAGAGGGATTTCGAGGTTTTTTTGAATGTCGTTGCCCAGGGCCTTCAGAGGAGAGATATAGAGGACTTCGGTGCGGTCGCGAAGATCGCCAGCCAGAGCCTTGCGCACCAGGCGGTCGATGCAAGCCAGAAACGCCGCCAAGGTCTTGCCCGAGC
>PKYX01000115.1 GCA_003132825.1 Acidobacteriaceae bacterium | reverse complement strand
TAAGCCGCGGAGCGACGGGGCCTCGATGCTGGCTCCACCCTTTGGTTTCATGTTCGTCATGACGGCGCCGTTCGGTTCTCTGAAACTCACAAGCTAACCTGGTTGCAGAGTTGCCAACCATGGTCCTATCTGAGACTCGTGGCCTACAGCTTTGTTGGATCATGCGAGGGGGCATAGGGTCGGCTTGGAGACTTGGTGCCGAAGCACACAAATCGCCTAACTTCGGGCTAGATACTCTCCCTCGATCCGAGCGTCTCAAGAAGAACCCGACTCGCCACCGCCAAAGGATGATCCCCAAGGGATGGAACGGACTCTTGGTCCGAGACGCTCAAGCTGCTTGCGGTTTCAATTGTTCAGCGTCGAAATGTGCTCCTTTCTTCCAGACGACGAGAGTGATCGCCGCAATCTTTCGCGCCAAGGTGAGGCGAGCCATCGCTGGCTTCATGCCTTTGGTGAGCAAGCCTTGGTAGAAGTCGTGGAACGCNNAGCCCACGCAGCTGCTGGGGTTTCTTGGAACGTTGCAGCTGTCCGCCCACGTAACGGTATTGCGCGCTGTCGCGCGTATCGATCGCGAGACCGCTATAGGTCCACAGTTGCCGCTTGGTGCGGAAACGATGCGGGGTTTGGATCAGCGCGATGAGCAGCGCGGCTCGGATCGGGCCGATCGAAGGAACCTGGCGCAGTAATTTGGTCGCGCTCTGTTTGCGACTCTCGGCCAACAGATCCTTGCGCACCGCTTGGCGCAACTCTCGCAGTGCATCGAGCTGTTGGTAGAAAAACTCAGCCCGCCGGCGGACGCCCGCTTCTCCAATCTTGTTCAACCACTCGGTGCGATGACGCGGAGCGTAGACTTGCTGCCCCCCACACAAAATCCCCCAACTGCGATACAGAGCCTTCACCCGATTCATTACCCGCGTGAGATCTTTGCTGATCGTCAGATAACTGCGGGCCAGCTCCTTCAATGTTCGTAGGCCGTTCTCGCCATGGTAGACCGAGTGCAGATATCCCCCGCGCAGTAGATCGGCGAGCTTGCGCGCGTCAATCTTGTCGCTCTTGTTACCCTCCTTCATGAGCGCGTTTTTCCGTGGATCGCACACGACTAGCTCCGTGACGTGCGGTTTCAGTAGGTCATACAACCAAGCCGCCCAGGTCCCCTCTTCCAAGGTCACATGCAAGTCACCGTGTATTCCCTGGATACACTGCAGGATCGTGCTCGCCTTGGTTTCGATGATCGACTCCATCACCACTTTTCCCTCGCCGTTCATCACCGCAATCGAAATCGTTTCCTTGTGAATGTCCATGCCGATATACTTAATGTCCATACGGGTGCTCCTTTCGGTAGAGTTTTGCTTCGCACTCAAAATCTACCTCAAAGGGGCGCCCTTTTATAATGCGTCGGCTTCGAGGACATCTACCGAAAATAGATCAGGCGAAAAAACGACACGCAGGAAGCGATCTCCTCGAAGCCCGTTTCTGGATAACTTCCGGATAGACGATCCAGGACTAGTCCCAAGAACCCGTCTCAAATGGAGTCCGACACATCCTTGGCAACACCACGCACTCGCGCCTATACTCTACGTCTGCTGCAAAACTCGGCGCCTAAGCTCGTGTGGCGCGCAGGTGGACTGCCAATGGTCGTCTTATGTCACCGCCAACCGAACCGTGTCTTCCGCCTCCGCACCCCGCAAGGTTTTACTTGAATACCTGCCTAATGGCGCCGGGCGGCCGCCTGAGATCCACCGCCACAATCTAGGAACCGAATCCGGATGGGCTCGCGGCAATCCGGGCAAACTTCTCTATCGACCTGCTGGGTGAGCAGTGGAGGACATATGGCGGACGTTCAGTCTCTCTTGGTGGCAAACGAAAAGCTATCTCAGGAAGTTCTTCGCCCTGGCGCTGACCAGATCGACCAATCGCGCCGTTTCCCGCGCGAAAACATTGCAGCTCTGGGCAAGGCCGGCGTGCTCGGCCTGCTTGTTCCTGCTCAATTTGGCGGTGCCGGCGCGAGCCTTGGAGAAATGTCGCGCGCGCTAGATACGCAATCCCAGGCCTGCGCCTCTACCGCGATGGTCACGCTCATGCACTATTGCGCCACAGCCGTGATAGCCGCGAAAGGCGGTGACAAGCTGAAGCAAGAGCTGTTGCCCTCTTTCGCGCGTGCCGGGCATCTCAGTACGCTCGCCTTTAGTGAGTCTGGCTCCGGAGGACACTTCTACGCCCCCGTGAGTGAGGTGCGCCAAAAACGACTGAGTGCAAGCAAGAGCTTCGTGACGAGCGCGGGTGAGGCTGACAGCTACGTCGTCTCGGCTCGCAAAACGGGCGCGGCGGGTCCTACGGAATCCAATCTTTACCTCATTTCCAAGGGTGCCAGCGGTCTGGCTGCCCAGGGGCGTTTCGAAGGTCTCGGCCTGGCAGGGAACGCCAGTGCTCCGATGACGCTCACCGATGTCTCCATCGATGACGAAACGCGCCTAGGCCCCGAGGGCAGCGGATTTCAATCCATGCTCGAAGTTGTTCTTCCGCACTTTCAGATCGGTGTTGCATCCGTTTCGGTGGGCATCGCTACGGCGGCGTTTCAGACGATTGTAGCGCGTGTCGGGGCCAGAAAATATGAACACGCCGGAGGCGCTGCGCTCGCATCGATTCCGCGCGTCCAGTTCCTTGTGGCCGAGATGGCGCTCGAATTGAACTCGGCTCGAGCTTATCTGGCCGAAACGATCCGCAAAACCCTTGCCGGCGATCCGACTGCGATGCTGGACGTCCTTGCCGTCAAAGTGAAAGCAGCGGACGCTTGCCTGAATGTCGTTTCCCGTGCCATGACCCTTGGTGGTGGTTGGGCATTCGGACGCCGAGGCGGTCTCGAGCGAAACTTCCGCGATGCGCAGGCGGCTGCTGTGATGGCGCCGTCGAGCGATGTCCTGAAGGATTTCATGGGCAAGGTTTGCCTCGGCTTGCCCTTGTTCTAGCAATCTCTAGAGAATGGAGGAGCCATGCCAGGTACATCTCGCAGCAAGGCGTTGCGTATTGGCGCTGTTGCCTACGATCCCAAAGTCGTGACGATCTGGGAGGGTTTTAAGGATTACTTCGCCGCGTGCGGTGTCGAGATCGACTTCATTCTCTACTCCACATACGACGCTCAGGTCGAAGCAAACCTGTGCGACGCAATCGACGTCGCATGGAATTCGCCGCTCGCGTGGGTGAAGAGCCAGATCGTTAGCCGCGGCGCTTGTCGCGCTATTGCTATGCGCGATTCGGACCGCGACCTGACCACGAAGATCCTTGTCAGCGCAAATTCCAGACTGGCCTCGCTCGNNTCAAGGGCAAGACCGTCGCGGTTGGCGCTTCGGATTCGCCGCAGGCGACTCTGATTCCACTCGGAATGATCGCTGACTCAGGCATTGATCCGCGCCGCGACTGTCGCGTCTCCTACAACGAAGTAATGGTTGGCAAGCACGGCGATCACGTTGGCGGCGAACGCGACGCTGCAAAGGCTCTCGCAACGGGCCTTGCTGACGCCGCCTGCAT
The DNA here is from genome assembly GCA_003132825.1 of Acidobacteriaceae bacterium. GTDB lineage: Bacteria > Acidobacteriota > Terriglobia > Terriglobales > Acidobacteriaceae > PALSA-270. The sequence goes on along the minus strand of PKYX01000115.1, from coordinate 1,075 downwards.
CCTGGATGCCAACTATCTCGTCTTCATCAATGAGGGTACGCTCGATCCCGGGACCACTCGCGTCCTGGCCACGACGCCCCCTTTTGATCACTGCAACTTTACGGTGCGCGCCGACCGGCCAGACGCACGGATCCAGCCGTTCATCGATACTCTGCTCGCAATGTCTTTTCAGGATCCGAAGGTCCGCGTCCTTATGGAACTCGAAGGGCTCAAGCAGTGGCTGCCCGCGCGCACAACCGGCTACGCGCAACTCGAAAAAGCGGTGCACCGATTCAATTTTTATGGCTCAGCCGCTTCAACAGCCGGTAACTGAGGGCTTTGCTAAGCTCCTGCAATATTCGTCCGCGTTCTGGGAGGAATGTTCGGAGCACACCCAGTCGAAGAATCTCGCGTCAGCGACACCAGGGAGCGAGATAGCGAGAATCCAGGTGAGTTGTAGCCGAATCCGCTATGGCCAATTCCACACCCAAACAGCAGCTTGATCTCGAAGACCTGGCGCTGCACGAAGGAGCCACGGTCCTCTTGCGCCGTACGCTAGCGCAATTGCGCGCGGGCGATTGGTTCGAAGTTCGCGGAGATTCACCCCAACTTGTCGATCAGCTCGCGGCATGGTGCCGCAAAGAAGGTCATCACTGTGAGCCAAAGCTGGGTGTTGCCGGAGTGTACCGCATACAATCGGCCGGACTCGCGCCGTCAATCGCCACGTCTCGTATTCAGGTTTCCGAAACGGCCGATCCGACTTGGGGCGTCGCCCCTCGTGGCGCGCGGGTCGAAAGCGGCGGACCCGACTTCGGCTTCACCCTGCGCAAGAAACGCGACGTCTGGGCAAGGGAATTGAATACCATTTACGGTCAGGCAACTGCGAATCAGTGGTCGGTAGGGCGAGACGTCCCGTGGGAAGAGCTTCCCAAGTTGCCGATGGAGGTCGAACACGCAGTTGCCCAAATTATGACATTTCTCACGGAGAATGAGTTTGCGGCTTTATATGTGCCTGCGCGCTTCATTCCCCGCATTCACCCTCATTACCGCGAGGTGGTCAAAGTGCTTGCCATGCAAGTTGTCGACGAGACGCGGC
>PKYX01000029.1:1224-3173 GCA_003132825.1 Acidobacteriaceae bacterium | reverse complement strand
TTACTCATAAGCAAGTGCCTCCCGCACAGTTAGTTTTGCTGCGGATCGTGCGGGCAGAAGACTGGCGGCCCCCGCCGAAAGGACTGAAAAAGCAAGCCAGATCCATAAGCCTTGAAGCTGGAAAACAGAGTCCAGTCTGCTTTTAAAGATAAGGAAGGTCAGGAAGTTCCCGGCAACCCGGCTCAGAGGCCAGGCGGCAAGGGCCGCCAGAATCCAACTCATCACGCCGATGAGCACGCCTTCGGCCACAATGATGCCCATCACAACTGAAGGCGAAGCTCCTATCGCGCGAAGNNCAGGTGCTGATCCCGACCATATCTGAAATCAGCTTTACTGCGGCTGCCGGCCACGCGTATTCCTTCCTGCCCCAGGTTGTTGTCCAAAGCCGATTTGACGGCTTGCATGGAGGCAGCATCCGTCTTTTCCAGCGCGAGACATATAGTGGTTCTCATTGCCGGATAGCGCTGGTCTATAAAGGCCTGAGGGATATAAGCCGTCGGAGGGAGAAACGGTTCTCGGGCAATACCAACCACGTGCCATGAGGTCAGCCCCCCCTTGAAACGGAGGGTGATCGCGCTCCCCGCTCTGATTTGTGATTCTTCGGCCAGGGTAGTGTTAATCACGAGCGCGTCAAGGTCTCCGGGCCGCAGGTTTCTGCCTTCCACAATCTCCAGGTCAATCGCTTTTGAATTCTGAGGCAAAGCGATGATCGGGAAACTCAGGGTGTCGAGCGAATCGTCGCCTTCACGCGCGTCTTTGTCCGGAATCGAAACTCCTGACGTAAACCAGCTTTCCGCTCTGACAATTCCCGGGGTTTTTCGTATGGCGCGTTCGATCTGCTCCGAGGGATACATATCTCCCAAAAAGATCTGCAGATCGTATTTGCGTAGAGCAAAGCTGCGGTCGAGAGTGTTGCTCATCGAACTGCGTATGTTGAGGGCAGACATAAAAAAGAGGCCGCTCACCGCCAGGGTCAGCATGGTCAGTACCAGCCGCGTGCGCCGGCGAAAGCTGTTGCGAATGGATAGCAGAAGCGGGCGGAGATTTCCGCCGATCGTCGTCATGGCGCGATCAAAACTACCGGTTCCGAATGAGCTGTGGGAGACTCCCCAGGCAGCCAGGCCTTCGCGCACGGAAATTGCGCTTCCCTTCCAGACGGGCCAGGCCGCAGCCAGCAGAGGCGTCACGATACCGACAGCGAACGCAAGCGCATAAACCCAAAAGGGAACGGCAAAACTGGTGATATCAAAATTAAGGAATGCGGCGAAGGGCCGGCATAGCGCGCGGCTCGCCAACATTCCGAGGGGTAGCGCTAAAACAGTTGCGGCAATTCCCAGCAGCGCCGCTTGCGCAAAGTAGATGCGCGCGACCTGTCCACGAGTGGCGCCAACTGCTTTCAAGACGCCAATCTGGCGAACTTGCGCAGCCATGATCGCCATGAGCAGGTTGACCACGAGAACCCCACTCATCGCCAGCACGAACAAACCGAAGCTCGCCATGGCCAGGAGGAACCCATCCATTAGATCGGCATGGGGGTGCTTCCCGGGCCGGGGTACGTCGACTCCACGAATCGGATGTCCGCGGCCTTCCACCAGTTTCTTGACGTGGGCGGCAACGTCGCGCACGTGTTTTTCGTCAAAGCGATTCTCGGCAACCAGAATTTTTAACTCGTCCAGGTAGGGCTGTTCTCCCAATTGGGGAAGGGTGTCGAGCGTGATATAGCCATAGACAGTATTCTCCATGCGCGCCTGCGCCGGGCCGACATCGTGCGCGCGGCCGCTTACCCGCATGCTCTGTTCTTTTGCCTGCCCTATCCTGATGGTAGCGTTGTCGCCGATTTGCAATCCTGCGACGTGAAACGCATCTCTTTCGATCAGCATCTCGCCCGTCTTCGGAGGCCAGGCGCCATGGTCCGGCGTCAGCTTGCTAATGCGTATGTTCCCGTAGTC
>PKYX01000029.1:0-1201 GCA_003132825.1 Acidobacteriaceae bacterium | reverse complement strand
TTGATCTCGCGCGTAAGCACCGCATACGTGGAAAGAACCGCAGTAAATCCAACCATCCCAATGGTGATGGCCGCAATCACCAGGGCTGTGCGGGTACTTTCCTGCCGCAAATCACGGATGATTTTCCGCCAAGGCGTTGTCATCGGCGGACTTCCCTCGCGAACATTGCAGTCGTTGAAGCCATCAGGACGCCGTCCGCCATTTCGATTTTTCGGTCAACGACACACGCAATGTCCCGCTCGTGGGTGGCTATCACGACGGTTGTGCCCGAACTTGCCATTTCTCGAAATAAGGCGAGAACTTCAGCCGACGTTGAGGAATCCAGGTTCCCGGTAGGCTCGTCGGCAAGAACGACGGTCGGTCGGTTGGCCAGCGCTCGCGCAATTGCGGCGCGTTGCTGCTCGCCTCCCGAAAGCGCAGACGGCAGCTTATCTGCGTGCCCGGCAACACCAACACGGCCTAAGAGATCAAGCGCACGTTTTCGACGCTCTTTTACCGGGAAGGTGCGGCAAAAATCCATTGGCAGCATCACGTTTTCGGAGATGGTCAAAGTGGGCAACAATTGAAAGAACTGGAAGACGAATCCGACCGTGCGCCCGCGCCACTCCGCCAGTTTGCTCTCGTCAAACTCATGGATAGCCGTGCCATCCACTTCAACCGAGCCGGAGGAAGGGCGGTCTATGCCTCCCATCATGTTCAACAGCGTTGATTTGCCGCTTCCTGATTTTCCGGCAATCGCCACGAACTCGCCGGCTCCGATTGCCAAGTCAACATTGCGCAATGCGGCGTAATCTCCGGCCGGCGTACAGTAAGTTTTGGTCACATGCTGTAGCTTGATCATGCGGACAGGGTATGGCGTCATCCCTGAATGGCCCCTGAACGCGTTATTCAGGCGCCGTTCAGGTAAGCTTTCGTCTCCTTAGAGCGGGAGGAAACATGAGAGTGCTTGTCGTGGAGGACGAGGCATCACTGGCCAAGCAGCTCATCGCCGCGCTTCACCGGGCAGGGTACGCAGTCGATCATGCTGCCGATGGCGAGCGCGCAGACCTGCTGGAACAAGAGGCACGCTACGATGCCGTGGTTTTGGATTTAGGGCTTCCCCAGGTTGACGGTTTGACCCTGTTGCGCCGCTGGCGCGAAGCAGGTGAGGCAATACCGGTGCTCGTACTGACGGCGCGAGGAAGCTGGCATGAAAAGGTAT
>PKYX01000012.1 GCA_003132825.1 Acidobacteriaceae bacterium | reverse complement strand
AACAGGCGAAAGCGGAGTACGCGAAACTGCGATAATTCCGGTGCCCAAGCTTAAAACGCAAGTAGCCGCTTGACGATTTGTCCGGCCGCACAAGAAACTGAACATCGCAACCGATTTAAGATTGGCGGTGGCCCTGCGCCGGTGGTTCTCGCGATGCGAAAGCTAGTACTCCTGTTGTTGCTGACGGTGATTGCTCCGCAGGCGTTTCCGGCTGAACCCGTTACAGTGGAGCAGTTGGAGCAAGTGCTGACCGAGGCCCAGGCCAAGAAAGATGTGCAGGTCGCACGGAAACCGTCCGGCCTGGAACTGACCGAACGGCTTAGCGGGGTCAGGCTTTCGCGCTGGGAGGCACAGTCAGCCGGTCCCAAAAGTCTGCAGACTTTGGTGGCGCTGGCCGATTTGTCGGCATTTCTCGATTTGCCGGCAACGGAGATTCCCGCCACAGGCACGCCGGACCTCGACGCGCAGCGTCGGATGATAGCTCTGGCGGCGGACTATGTGGCTAAGACCATTCACCAGTTGCGCGCGAACCCTTCACGGTACCCCCGCCAGTTCGGATTTCTTGTCCTTTGGAACCGTATAGCGGAAAACAGCCTGTGGTCTGGCTGTGCCCCGTTCCCAGTTTATCGAGCCCACGCTCGTGTGGATGCTCTCTTCGTATCTCGCGGGAAGAACTTCGGGAAGAGTGTTTCAAACCGCTAGCGGGAAACCACACTCCAGACATAAACGTGTGGCGCAAGCTGAAACTGATCCTCAAGTCTCTCGGGTTGCAGCCGGGAGGCTTGCACGCATTTCGTCACGGCCGCTTCTCCAGGCTCCAGGCCAACGGGATGCCGGGAGATCTTCTGCTAGAGCAAGTAGGACACTCGAACCTGAAAACCACGTCCGGATACAAGCACTTCAATGATGCGTTTCGTCACGCGCGATGTAACGTGTAGTAGAATGAGGGGACTAACCTCAGTCGGGGAGTGGCTCAGCCTGGTAGAGCACCTGGTTCGGGACACTACGGAACAAAAGGATCTCGAATCCAAACCATTGATTCGGCGTTGCTTCAGCACAGAGATCCCGATGGAAACCTACCGAGGCTAGTCCCATCATTTGGTCCCAATTCCGTGGTCCAGCAGGAACCGGCCAGTCCTAAGCTCCTCTGAATTTATATTTTGGGTGGGCAGTACTGGTCTACTTACCAGCACGCGGGGGCTCTCGATGTGGTTTTCCACCATGCGACCTACCTACGGCAGTTCTATCCACGCTGGGTGAACCATGCCATGACCACTTTTTCCAGCCCTGACGTCATGCGTTTTCTCGGTAAACACATCAACTCCAACGGCCAGCTACACCAGGACTTCTCCGGAGAAGTCGTCAGTGACTTCAAACGCCGCGCCGAGGGAGTACGTATCAAGCACAGCGTCAATGGCAACTCCGTGAAACTTTACGACAAGGCCTATACTCCGAGAGGCAGCGTCCTGCGCGCCGAGGCCACCATCCATAACGCCGATGACTTCCGCGTCTACCGACGCAAAGGAGGGAGACCCCAAAGGACCTCGCGCTTGGCGTCGACTGCGGCGGGGCCGGCACGGTATCTGGACGCTTTCGCTACCGTCGACGACACGACTACCCTCGACCAACTGCTCCAGCGACTGGAACAACCACGGCAATGGCGCGGCCGTCGGGTGCGTGCCCTCCGTCCCTTAGCCGACGACCGAGCACTCCTCTCCGCAATCAACCACGGCGAGTTCGCTATTCATGGCTTCCGCAACCGCGATCTCCGCGCCATCTTCTTTCCCCAGACTACCGACGACAAACAACAGAGGCGCCGCCACTCTGCCTGGATTAGCCGCAAACTTCGTCTGCTGCGGGCTCACGCCCTGATCACCAAAATCGTGGGCACACACCGTTACCAGCTAACCTCCGGCGGTCGCAGGATCATCGTGGCTATCCTCAGTGCGTTACGCTCCACAGTTGCCCAGCTCACACCTGCGACAGCCCAACTAACCGGGGTCGCCGCATAGACGCCATGAAAAATCTTTGCAAACGAAAAAGATTTGGAAGTTAATGTCATAGATGGCGATTGTTCTCTTTTCGACTGCCGAAGGTGTTGGTTCCCGTTCCCCCGCGCGACAGAAGCGATAGCGGTTGCTGCGCCCTCTCTTTCGCGCCGCACCGCCCGTTCCCGATACTCTCGGTTTGCGGTTTTACAGCGGCCTGGAACGCGAATCCAAGGCGTGGGATGGTCAGGGAGGTACTCTGGTTCATGCGCGGGCCGCCCACGGCCTCAACATAGCGATCCTGACCTTAGACTTGCGCCAGGAGCGCGCGTTGTCATTATGTTGAAACTGGCACGCACGCCTAGACGTCCACCGAGTATCGGTTGTGGACCTGATCCGTATTCAATCGAAAAGGGAAGTACGCGGGATTTGTGCCGTGAAGTGAGTGTAGTCATAGAAACGGAGGACGGCGAAAATGGGCAAGATAAGGGCGCTGGAGCTGCTGGTTGTGCTTGCATGTTCGTTGTGTTGGGGGTCGGCAATTCATGCACAGGCGACCTTGCGCGTTGGAGCGGCGCGCGTAGACATTACTCCTCCAAGCTCAGAAATGAAAACGGCTATCCTCGCGAGTCCTGTGCACAAGAATCCGCCGGAGGCGAATCGCGATCAACCTGCTTACCGGTGAACGTGAAACGCTTCCCATCCGTGCCACGCGGTCAGGGCTGCGATGACGAGGAAGAGACATCCCGCGGCGCGGCCCGCGAACATGGTTGCCCGGGGAAGTGCAATAAGAAAATCACGACTTTTGCCGGCAGCGAGAGACAGCCCGCCATAGATGCCAAGCTGTGTCAACAGTGCCCACAAAAACAAAACACATCTAAAATCGCTTCCTTCCTGTCACGGTTGTGTGACTCGCGAACCATAATTGGTTCTCTAAAGAGAAGCTACTGAAAACGTATCGGGAAACGAAGCGAGACCTCTCAGCGCCATGAGCCTCGCTCACCCCGCCGGCAGTCAGTACTCCGGTCCCTTCAATTGTGGCCTGCGGCCCGCACCGACTCAGTTGCCCCCGCACCGGCCGGAGAACTCGGGATTGGGCATGGGTGCACTAATGCTGGTGCCGCCGTACCAGCTCAGGTCCGGGCTGCCGTATTGCGCGTCCTTGCCAAAGTCTTTGATTGTCTGTGGCGATACGTTCCCGAAGTCCCACGCGCACGACGTCGCCTGCCAACCTGAGGTGTGGCCGGGTGAGCTGAACGGCGCTTGGCCGTGCCGGCTAATCGACCAGAATGGGTAGAAGTTGGCATCGGTGGGCGGGACAACACAGCCTGCGCCAGTCGAGGGGTCACACAGGAAGGCGGACCCGTTTGCGTCGGTCTCGAACTGGACCTGCGGGTAAGGCTGGCCATGGGCATCGTACGGCCCTATGACCTCGAAGGGAGTTGGATGGCCCGGCGAACCGTCTGGCCACGCGTTTGGCTGGTACGAGACACCGTCGAAATCAAGATCCCCGTTCTGGTAGCGGTTGGCGAAACATTGATTATTGGCTGAAAATGCCGGGATCTTGATACCGTCGATCGTGACATCGCGTGTTCCCTTCCGAAAGCAATAGCCGTCGGCGAACTCGCACAAGGCGCCGCTGGCGGCTTCATCGGTTGGGCAGGCCTGTGGGCCAGTAGGGCCTTGTGTTTCTGCGTTCTGGCAAACGCCTGTCGTCGGGTCGCAAGGGCCCTCTCCCACCTGGTCGGGTCCCTCCGACCCTCCCACGCAGGTATCGAATGTCTCGTTGTCAGTAAAGATTTGCCCCCCCAAAGAGAAAGAATTCGGGTCTTGGTTGATCAATGACTTGCAGATCTCGGAGTGACCGATCTCCTCTTCCATCAAGACGCCACCCTCGAGCGCCGCCCAGGGGACCCGGTTGTTGATCGACGCAGTGTTGTACTCGGCGTGGAATGTGAAGGGCGTGCCGGCACAAGTGTTGATCGAGGTGTTCATAAAACCGTTTGCGGCGCTGGCTGTCATGTACCCGGTTTGACCGGTGGTCAAGTCTCGGATCTTAGTAGTGAATCCCTGCGGTGGGTCCGTGATCGAGACAACGAGCAGATCGCCGGGGTTGATCATGAGGGTGTACTGGTTTGGCAAGTAGGTGTTTAGGTTGGTGAGTTGCGGGCCTGGGGGCCCGGTCGGGACACCGTTTCTCTGCAGGAACGCGAAATTGCTGGGCTCGGTGCAGCTCCCGTTGCAATTGCCGAACCCGTATGTGCATTCGAGGCTGTCGATCGTAAGCGCTGCGCACCATTGGGTCGGGCTGCAACTCTCGCTGTCGACGAACGGTGTATAGCCCGGCGGATATAGCTGGAGTTCCATGAAGGCGGAGCCAGCAGNNAGTTGCTGTCGCTGTCCGGCGTACACGGGTTCTGGGGGTAGGAGCTCGGGTCGCACAGAGGCAGCCCGAACCATGGCGCAACGGAGAGTTCACCGTAATGGGTTACGCGAAGGGAGAGAGTCGGGCTTCGCTTCGGGTCCACAGGCACCCTTACCACATAAGTCATGGTGTTGCCGGAGCCTGGTACGCCGGAAATGAACTTTACGCTGGGTTCGTCGTGGCCCACGTACCAGCCGTTGTCGTTGAAGCGTTTGCCGGATCCGTTGACCACCTTGATCGGGTCTGTGCAGAGATCGCCGGCATGCTTCCTCACAGTCTGATAGGTCTTGCTCCAACCGTTGCAGTCAACCTCGTTGATTGGGTTCGGCGGCACTGTGCCTGACGCAGTCGCCGGCGTTGACGGGCTTGTCGATTGCGCGGCCGCGCCAGAAATGCCAAGCCCGCATATGGCAACCGCCATAGGCAGCAAGAAGAAGCGTTGCCAGCGCAAGCGTGCATACTTGGGGAAAGTGCAACAGAGTGACAGAAGCATGATATCCCCTTCCTTTCAATGGTTCATTTTTTTTGGATTTCCCGTGAAGGCTAAGTTATACTGGGCCGGAATTTCCTTCTTGACCCCAAGAGCGGCCTCATTCTGCCCCCCATGCCTGTTCGTGTCAATGTGAAAGAATTTTCATCCGGATCGCTCCCCCTACGGTACGAGATTCCGAACCAGCACAGCCGAAATGCGCCGTTTGCGGCCTGTCCGACGGTGGTAATGGTGCATCGGTCAGGGCGATTGAGCTACAACTTGCCAGACTCAGGCATAGCGCGGCATAGCCGCAACCAAAACAGTCGGTAAGCTTTCACTATCAGCTGTTGGCAATCGCTTTAGCCAAACCGGGCTAACTCAAAGACCTAAACTAAGGCGTTCCCCATCTCCACGTCCGGATACACGCACTTCAATGATGCGTTTCGTCACGTGCGATGTAACGTGTAGTAGAATGAAGGGACTAACCTCAGTCGGGGAGTGGCTCAGCCTGGTAGAGCACCTGGTTCGGGACCAGGGGGTCGGAGGTTCAAATCCTCTCTCCCCGACCAATTCTTTTCAATTGTTTACGCTGCCCTCTCTGCTACAGCCTTTTTCGGCGAATGCTCCGCCCACTTCCTGCATCTCCCACATCTTCCACGGAACCGTTGACAGATCGTATAGTGTAGCTATACACTATACGAGTGATTAGGAGCTATCGGCACAAGGGGCTGAAACGCTTTGCGGAGTCCGGCTCCAAGGCCGGAATTCAACCGAAATATGCCGACCGTCTTCGCAGACTTCTTACCGCTCTTGACGTAGCCAGCGTGCCGCAGGACATGGATGCACCCGGCAACAAGTTGCATCGGTTGGAGGGAGATCTTGCCCATCATTGGGCCGTAAGCGTCAGCGGCAATTGGCGACTCACATTCTCATTCGATGGGGAAGACGTGATTCTTGTCGATTACCAGGACTACCACTAGAGGTGAAGAACATGATTTTCAATCCTGCACATCCAGGCGAAGTTTTGAAGGACTACCTGGGCGACATCACCGTTGCCGAGGCCTCAAGGCGTTTAGGTGTGACCCGGGCGCATCTTTCGCGGATTCTGAACGGAAGGGCGGGTATTTCTGCTTCCATGTCCTTGCGTCTTTCAGCCGCGCTGCGCACATCGCCCGATTTCTGGCTAAAGATGCAGATACAGCACGATCTCTGGCGGGAGCAGCAAAAGAAGCGCCCCAAGATACAGCCGTTTCGAAGAGCGGAGCTGTTGGCCTAGCCCGCATTATTCATGAAAAGTGGAGTGGAGTGTGATTGTTCGCATGAGTGATATGTAATTGCGACAACGGGGGGATTTCCTTCGATCGAGTTACTGATTCCAAAAGAATTAGTCGGGTTCAAACGTCAATTTTGACAAGTGGTGACACACCTTCGCCAGGAGTGCACCCAATCTGGTTTCGGATTGTAAAAAGTGGGAAACTTATCCGCTCTGCGCGCCCAAACGGCAGGCGATAAGACGGAAGGCAGGTAGGAACGGGAACGACGTGGGCAGGTGAATGACCCAGCGCCGTACCGAGACCATTACCCGAGCCCCGATCTTGAGCAAGCGCTCGCGCAAGGTGAGGACCTGGGCCCGGGCACAGCCTGTACCCGCAGCTCGCAAACGTAATTCCTGCATCAAGACGTAAGCCGCAGCCGTGAGCAGAACGCGAAATTGGTTGGCCCAAAAACGGGTGCAACTGGTGCGATCAATTTCCAGGTCGTGCAACTCTTTAAGGCGGTTTTCAACGTCACCACGTTGGCAGTACACCCGTTCGTAAATCCATTGCGGATTCTGTTTCATGTTGGTAATCACGAAACGGGGATTGTCTTTGGGATCTTTTTCCGGCGCCCGGACGACCTCCGCTTTGATCACCACACGGCGTCGATGAGGCCATTTGCCAGCCGCGTAGTCAACTTCTCCGTAGATATGTTCCGTTTTTCCGCTGCTTTCTGACAGCTTACGAGCGCGACCAATTCCGGGAGCCGTGATCCGCTTCAGGACTGCATTTTTGGCCATGCCCACCACATATTCCAGTTTGCTCTGCGCATCCAAAAACTCCAGCACCGCGGGATTGGCAAAACCACCATCCAGGCGAACCCGAATGGTCACTCCAGGAAAATGACCACGAAGGATCCGGATCAGCCGCCGCAGCAATCCTACGGCGCCCACTGCCGCGGGGGCGTTGCCAGGACGCAACACCGCAGCGCACAAATACTGTTCGGCTTCCTTGTTGAAACTGAGGAAGCCCATCACCGGTAAATAGCACCAGCTGTCGTAATGTCCGTTAAAGAAGGAGAGTTGCTGTGCGCCATGGGTGGGATCATCGGTGGGATCCAGATCGATGGTGACCCGGTACACCCGGCGCCGTAGTCGCTTGGCATGCCGCCGGATGACGCTCCGGGCCAAGGTCTCGCCCATGCGATACAGTTCCTTGACTCCGACCGCATTCTCGAAACGCGACACCGTCGGTTGCGAGGCTAAGTCGTGCCCTTCTATGGGATCGCGATCGAGAAGCAACTTATGAATGGGGTCGGCGCCCAATCGGGCCGAGTCGTTGCCGTCGGGGTAGCCACAGGCAATCGAGAACACGCGCTGTGCGACTAAGTCCAGCAATGTATGATCGACCTTGCCCTCTTGTCTTTCGTCCCGCAGACAGGCGGTCAATTCCTCCACCAATCTATAGTGCTGATTGGCGGCCTTCAGCAGTAGAGCGCCGCCATCGGAACTGCCTTCTCGCTGATCAAATTGGGCAACCACAGGCTTGCGAAAAATTCCTGCAAACAACAAACACTGTGTTGTGCTATCTTCAGACATTCAGAAGCCTCTTTTGTTGCTGCAAACAGGTCTAGTCAACATG
>PKYX01000411.1 GCA_003132825.1 Acidobacteriaceae bacterium | reverse complement strand
GCCGATATGTCGAGCGCGCCGAAAACATAGCTCGGGTCTTGCGCGCGATGATCCCTCGAGTTCGGCGCGCCGAGGAGGCCGAGTTGGCGTGTCTGTTCCGCCTGCACCGTTGCATGGAATCGCGGCACAGCAAGCTGCCGAAAGCGAAACACCGGCAGCCGACTGCTCTCGAACTCGAACAGGAAATGACCTCGATGTTGGTCGATGCCAAGCGGCCCGATAGCCTGGCTCGCACCCTTGCCGAGGTGTCTCGGATTGGTGACAATGTTCGCGAGCGGCTGTCGGCCGACATGATGTTCCTCATCGGCCAGCTGCGAGAATCCATTCAGATCGAGCGAGGCACACTGTTTCTGGAGTATCCCGCGGTGCTGACCGCCTGTCTGGAACTACTTTCTGCATTTTCCGGGATGGAGCGCGAAAACATCAACCGCGGCTTGGGCTGGTTGTTCATGAGCACCGGACGGCGCCTCGAACGCGCCGTCTATCTGACGAGGCAACTGCGTGAGATCACAACCCCGCTCGCGGAGGAGGACTGGGCGCTTTTGGAATGTTTGCTCGAGGTCGCGGACAGCTCCATGACCTACCGGACGCGCTACTACACCACCCTGCAACCCTTAGCTGTGCTCGATGTGCTGATGGCGGACGAGACCAATCCCCGATCTTTGGACTTTCAACTAAGCCACCTCGCGGATCTCTATCAAAAGCTCCCTCGGCACCTGGCCGATGACTTGCAGGCGATGCGAAACGCGCTAACATTGCTGCGCAATGTCGATTTGCGAGAGCTCAAGTACCCATTGCCGGGGGCCGCAGCGGTCAGCAATGGTTCCGATGGGCTCTCCCGGCTTGAGCGTTTCCTCAGGGAGCTCGAACGATTGCTGCCTTCCTGGTCGAATAACTTATCGAGCCGGTACTTCAGCCATGCACGCACTTTGCCGATCACGATAGGCCAATGATTTACAGAATCGTTCACCGAACCACGTATAGATACAAATATCCGGTCTCGGTCGGGAACCACGTCGCGTGCTTGAAGCCGCGGTCCTCGCCGCGCCACCAATTGACGCGGAGCGAATTGTGCATCCAACCGGCGCCGGCAACGCGCACCGAACGGCGGGACTTTTTTGGAAATCTCCTGTGTTTTTTCACGGTTCAGGAGCCGCACCGGGAATTGCTGGTAGAGGCGCGGAGCGAAGTGATCATGAAGGGAAAGCGCCCGGCTTGGCCGCAACCCGTGCTCGCTTGGGAACAAGCCGTCAGTTCGCTTCCCGACGATCACAGCGCGGCTGGGCTCGACGCCTACCAGTTTCGATTTGAGTCTCCTCGCATCCGGCTGCGGCCGGAGTTTGCTTCCTACGCGCTGGAGTCGTTTACGCCGGGGCGGCCAATGACCGAGGCGCTGCTAGACCTGACTGCCCGCATCCACAGGGACTTTCGCTTCGATTCGAAAGCCACCAACGTCCGCACACCCCCCGAGGAAGTGTTTAAGAAACGACGAGGGGTTTGCCAGGACTTTGCCCACGTGCAAATCGCCTGCCTCCGCTCGATTAACCTCGCCGCCCGTTACGTAAGCGGATACCTGCGGACCCATCCACCGCCCGGGCAACCGAGGCTGGTAGGCGCCGATGTGTCCCACGCCTGGCTGTCTGCCTATTGTCCGGACATCGGGTGGCTGGACTTGGATCCGACGAACAACGTCGTCCCCTCGAACGGCCATGTCACGCTGGCCTGGGGCCGCGATTATGGCGACGTAAGTCCTCTGCGTGGGCTGATTCTAGGCGGCGGAGCGCACACGCTGAGAGTCGCAGTCGACATGGAACCACTCGATTCCTAAGCTTATTCGCACGCCGATCGTTAGGGCTGGTTAACGCGGCGTCCCCCCTGGCGGAATCTGCGCCAATGCGGGGGACGGGGCACGCTCGGTCGAGCGATACCAGTGGGCTAGAAGTGGCTCAACAAACCCACCAGAATAATGATTGGGATCGGTACTCCGAGTACCAGAAGCAGTATGGAGCGCATGGCATCCTCCTCCGGATAGATTCATCACGAACAGCGGTTAAATGTGCGCATGATCGCGTTGCTTGCCGCCGAAAGTTGCCGCCACGCTGGAGGCGAAGGCGCCCAACAGCAAAGCGACAAAAAGCCAGTACAGAGAATGGGCAACCGCCCGGCGTGCGGTGTCGGTGGCTTGCTGGGCGCGGGTAAAAGTGTCGGTGACCCGCTGCTCCGCCTCGGGGCGGGGGATCCCGGTTCGAGCGCCCACCGTGTCGGCCAGGTAGTTCATGTCTGATCCCGACAATTCCCGTTGCCGAAGAGAATGGGCAAAGATCAGACCTATTTCCGATCGTAGGGCTTCGTCAGGTGTGCCGGAGGGCTGGGCGGTGCGTAATAAACTGTCGATGAAGTAACGATTGGCGTCGACGACGGCGGTTTCGGAACCTGAGGCGCGATTCTCGCCGCCGACCAAGGCGGTCGAGGCCAAAGCGAGGAAAGCTGCGGTAGCGACGAAGGCCACGGCCCAAACGATAAATCCGTGGGCGGTATCGCGGAAATAGACTTCATCCGAGTGCACATCAACCCACTTGGTTCGAAGCCGGCCTGCGACATAGCCTCCAATAGCGCAGGAAACAATTTCGACGGCGGTGAGCCAAAGGAGCGCTCCGAGGCCTACGGCCGAGGGCGATGCTCCTGAGTTCGACCAAGGGGAAAGTGACGACAGCCCGACTCCTGCCCCCAAGGCTAACAGAGCGAGAAAGAGCGCAGCCGTCACGAAGGCTCCCGACGTGATCGCCGCCCACGACACGCCGGAAGTAGAGGCTTCATTTCTTGCGGGGACAGGGGCTTGGGGAGTTTCTATGAGAGTGCGTAATGGTTGAGCCATAGTTTACCTGCCTTCTTGATACGGTCGAACGGGGCTTAACTGTAGGGGGAGGGGTTCGAAAGCACTATCCAGTGGAGTTGGTAGAGGGACGGGAACATTGCTGTATGGGAAGATCCTGCGGCTGAGCCCCGGGCCTAGGGTGATTCCCCCGACATCCCACTTGAAAAGTAGCCCCCGACGTTCTCTAATCTTAGCTGGCGCCGTCGCCCACGAAGCTCAAGATTTGGGAGGCCGTATGTACGCGCTCGCACAGAATCTTCGCAGCACATTTCGCCAGCTGCGCAAGTCACCCGGCTTTACCCTGACCGTCGTCCTCACTCTGGCCCTGGGCATCGGCGCCACCACCGCGATTTTCAGCATCGTGAATGCGGTTTTGCTGTCCCCTCTTCCGTTTCCCAAACCCGACCGTTTGGTGAGAATCGCCTTCAACGAGCCCGGNNCCATTCCCGAGCAAGTCGAAGCCGCCCGCCTCACCGCCGGCGTCTTTCCCACGCTGGGCGTTCAGCCCATCCTCGGACGTTTCTTCACGGCGCAGGAAGAGGATGCCCATCTGCCGCTTGCCGTCATCAGTTACGCCTTGTGGCTGAACCGCTATCACGGCGATTCCCGCGTCCTCGGCAGATCCCTGGACCTCGACCGCAGGGCATACGCGATTATCGGTGTCATGCCGCGCAATTTCGAGTTTC
>PKYX01000023.1 GCA_003132825.1 Acidobacteriaceae bacterium | reverse complement strand
ATGGGATTGCCATGCGAGGTGCCACGACCGCGACCACCGCCGCCGGTCCCTTAATCGCGACCCAGCAGAGTCCCTCCGTTGCCGCCGGTCAGACGGCCTCGTTTGCTCTGGCCTTCGTTCCGGTGAGTGCCGCCCTCAACCAGACCTTCTCGTTTTCCTGCGCCAACTTGCCCATTGGCGCCGCCTGCTCTTTTTCGCCGCCAACCGCCATGGCAACTTCATCCGGGGTCCCCCCGATTCAGGTAACCGTGAGCACGACCGCGGCAAAAGCTTCTCTTCGGCCTTCGCCGTTCGGACACCNNTGGTCGTGGTCCTCTTATCCATGCTCGCATGCGGCGGGGGCTCGCCTGCGACCACGAGCACCCCGACCAGCAATCCGACACCTCTGCCTCCAACCCCGAGCAGCCTGGCGACTCCGGCCGGCACATACTCGATCGTCATTCAAGCCAGTTCGAATCCCCTGGTGAGTTCGACTGTGGTTAGTCTTACCGTGCATTAGCGTGCCGTCAGGAAATGGGAAAGATTATGACCAACAAAATCGAGGCTCGGAGGTTCCAGCGGGGCGTTGCCCTGGTGCTGTGCTTTTTCCTATCTCCTTCGACTGGCTTCGGTTTCTCGGACGTTGATCGAAGCGCCGCCGCGGAAACGGTCGGCAAAGTTACCGGTGTAGCGTCGGTCGCGACCCGAAATGGTACCCACGTTCGCCTCCAGGATGTGGTCTGGGCCAAGGACAATTTAACCACCGACAACTCGGGGCGCATGAGTATCGAGTTGCAAGACGGTTCCATCCTGAATGTTGGCTCCGACACCCAGTTCAGGATCCTCAATCACGATTCCCTGACCGGAGAAACCTTGGTGGATCTGAGCAGCGGACGCCTGCGCAGCCGAGTGGTCAAGGTACGGGGGTCGGGCAAGTTCGAAATTTCCACTCCCCACGCNNAGACTGGTGCTCGATGTGGCGGCCGGTCAAGACGTGGTCGTCGACGGCAAAGGCAGCAGCCATTTGGAATTGACGGCGGATAGCACGGCGCAACAGACCATGGCGGAAACCACGGTTCCGCAGCCACCCCCATCCCCCCTCACGGAGAATGAGCCGACGCCGAAAAAAACTTCTCATGCGGGGAGAAACACTCTGATCGCAGGCCTGGCTGTGGGGGCAGTTGTGGGAGCAGCCTTGGGACTTCGAGGTGCAAAATCGCAATCGACGACCTCGACCTCCACCACTCCGATACCTCCCCCGACCATCCCGGCACACTGAATAATCTCTCTACGGACTGGTCGGGAAGGAAAGAGTAGAGAATAAAGAGGAAGGAAAAAGAGGAAAGAAGATGAGGAGACGGAGCCGGTTCGTGATGTGGGGATGGCTTCTTCTAACCCCGGTGCTGCCGGCAAGTGCACAGCTTTACACCATCGCCGACCTGGGCACGCTGGGCGGCAAGACCAGCTTTGCTTTTTCGGCCAATGCCTTGGGCCAGGTGGTTGGGTCTTCGGATAAGGGCGACGGTAACGCCCATGCTTTTCTCTGGACCAGGAAGACGGGCATGCAGGACTTGGGAACGCTCGGTGGCACCTCCAGCAAAGCTTTTGGCATCAATGCCTCCGGCCAGATCGTGGGATGGTCTTCGACGACCGACAACTCGACCCACGCCTTTCTTTGGAGCCAGGGCAGTGGCATGCGTGATCTGGGGGCGCTCAATGGCGGCAGCAGCTACGCTACCGGAATCAATGATCTCGGCCAGGTCGTGGGATACTCGGTGGACCCAGGTTCTGGTCCCACGCGCGCCTTTCTCTGGACTTCGAGCGGGGGCATGCAGGACTTAGGAACGCTGGGCGGCCCCGTCAGCCGAGCTCTCGGGATCAATGTCTTCGGGCAGGTCGTCGGATGGTCTACCACCAAGGACCAAGCTGGACATGCCTTTCTCTGGAAGGACGCGGGCGGCATGCGGGACCTCGGTGCCCTCGACGGTTCGCTCGAAAGCCAGGCGGTTGGCATCAATGCGGGCGGGCAGGTTGCGGGGTGGTCGAGTAAAGCGACGCATACTGGAAACGCCTTCGTTTGGCTCGAAGGCAGCGGCATGCGGGACCTGGGTTCGTCAGAAACTGCCTTTGACATTCGGGCAGCCGGCATCAATGCGTTCGGCCAGATCGTCGGGACCGCTTTTGGACTCGACCACGGCATGAGCGCTTTTGTCTGGACGAAATCCACCGGGACTCTGGCGCTCAACGATCTGATCCCTGCTAATTCTGGCTGGACGCTAAGCGTGGCCTCCACCATCAACAATATGGGACAGATCGCAGGTTATGGAATGATTGAGGATCAGACCCATGCCTTCCTTTTGACGCCGATGACCTCGTCCTCGAAGTAAACGCACGGGCAAAACCCCAACTCCTTTGATCGGTTCGAGGATGCGCCATGGCGCCACAGCCAGAATGGGATTTCGGGATGATTGAAGATCGCCAATTCAGCGCGACCGACCACCCGGCGAAGTTGCGCCGGTACCTGAAGGTTATCGTCATTCCCGCGGTTTTAGGGCCACTCGTGGGGTTCCTGGTCTCCTATGCATTCCCCGCGAAATATTCCTCGCAATCGCTGATCCTGGTCGAAACCGAGACGGTGCCGCAGGGGGACGCGCAGCCGGTGATTCCCGCAGACCCAAGCCAACACATGGCGACCCTCGAGCACCAGGTGCTGAGCCAAAACCGACTGCAGACGATGATTGATCGGACGGGTTTAGCCACGGGCGGCAAGACTGTGGAGCAGGTGGAGAAAAAGATCTGGCAGAATACGCGGATCGANNCGAGCCCCTGGTTACCAACCGGAGCCCAAACCAGACCGGGGGCAGGGAGAAGCCTCAGCCCGGCGCGGACGTGACCGGTTTCTACGTGAGGTACACGGGTTCGACTCCCCAGGAAGCCCAGCAGATATGCAGGGAACTGACCTCCATGTTGCTCGAGGAGGACCTTCATTCGCGCCAGCAAGAGACCGAGAGCCTGGCCGAGTCTCAGCGCCAGTTAGACGAGGCCAAGCGCAACCTGGACGAACAGGACGATAAGCTGGCCTCCTTCAAGAAGCGGCACTCCGGCCAGCTTTCCGGCGATTCGGAAAACAGTACCACGATGCTGATGGTCTTGAACGCGCAACTGAGTGCGCTTTCCCAGTGGATCAGCCTAACCCAACAAAACAAATCGACGGCGGAGTCGATACTGGCCGAGCAGTCCCCGAAGCAGAAGTCTGCGCCCATTCCGGCCAGTCCAGCCATGCTTGAGAAGCAACTCTCAGACCTGCAAAGCCAGCTCCTGCAGTTGCAGGCCGAGTACACCGAGGACCATCCTGATGTGGTCAAGACTAAGGCCGATATCGCGGAGATCAAGAAGAAGCTGGCGGAGGCGAACGCTGCCGACGGGGCGGGTGGCGATCGAAACGCGAAGTCCAATGTGGCGGAACCGCCGGAGATCCACCGGCTGCGCTTGCAGGTTGAGCAGTACGAGGCAACGATTGCCAAGGCCACGCGCGAACAGAAGCGTATCCAGGAACAGATCAAGCTTTATCAGGGACGGGTGCTGCTGAGCTCGTCGGCAGAGCAGCAATACCAGCAACTGAACGAGGGCCACGATACGGCACAGGAGTCCTATGCGGACTTGCTGGCCAAAAACGGCGGAGTGGAGAACACAGTGGGAGGCCTTCCACCGGGCGAGCCCCTGCGGCTGTCGAATGCCGCCAATCTGCCCGCCACCCCCAGATTCCCCAAGCGCCGCTTGTTCGCAGCCGGCGGGCTGGGCTCGGGCTTGGCGCTCGGATGGGGGATCGCGCTCTGGCTCGAGATGCGGGACCGGGCGATTCGCCCCACTCCGTATTGGTGATTGCGCCTAAGTTCATCGACAACCCGGCCTTGCGGAGCAAGGCTTACCACCAACCTGGTTCGCTTTCTCGACGGTGAGCTGGTTTCCGCCTGGGTTGATCGCCGACCACCGATGCATAGGCGCCGGGTTCGCGTCCGATGGCTTTGCTGCCGCGTGGGTAGCGAACTACGTCGTTGATCTCATAGTGGCTTGCCCAGGATCGTTCGGCTCCGGTCACGGAGACAATCCATGCAGACTCGTTTCGTTTTCAGGGATGAGTAAATATTCTGTTTTGGATGGGCAGAATTGGTGTATGAGGTGAGGCTTTTTTGTAAACGAGCCAAAGACCCAAAAGAGGCTCGTCAGAAAAAATCGTGGGTGGACTCCGGCTCGGGCGACCGGGAGCAATCTCGGCAACGCCGCTCTGGCCAGTCTCAGCATAGGCGACTACACGTCCCAATGCACTCCAAGTTGGCGACTCGACGGCATGCAGTCGCGGCAGCGCTAGCCCCGCGACTCAAGGGCTTGAATATAACGACTGATCTGATGCAGGTGGGAAAGGTCGTGACCGGCCAGCAATTGTACCATCACGGCCAAGGACTCCGCGCCACGCTCATTGTGCTGCCCGCTGCGTTGCAAGTCCTCTGCTGACATTCGTCTCCACACAAACAAATTGAGTACGCGCAGCGTCCGAAATATTTCGACAAGTTCGGACGGCTCGCGTTCATTGTGGCGCAGGGAGGCTACCCAAGCATCCTGCCTGAAGCCCAGAATAGCCGGCTCGTCCTCGCAAAGGATCAACCTGAGGCGATATCCATAAACCCATTCGCTATCGGTGAGATGGCCGATGATTTCGTTCGGAGTCCATTTCCCTTGAATTGCTCGCCCGCGCAGGACTTCCACCGGATGTCTGGCCGCAATATCGGCCAGGGTGGATGCCGTCTGCCCTAACACCTCGATCGGATCCCGGCCAGCCAACAGGTTGAACAGCTTTTCGCGGTAGGTCCATGGGGCCGACACCTCTAGTCCCGGTTGTGGCAGCGTCATAATCAACTCCTTCCTTTGCAACTTCTCGAATCTACAGACTTTTCGCTGGCGAGCGGGAAACAGGCGCTAAGGGTGACCTTGAATCGGTGAGACAAGGCCGCTAACGCTTGGAATGGAATCTCATGGAACCTCCGCTCATTTTCCCAGGGCGAAGCCTTCAACTTTCCAGCCTTCCGCGCCGCCGATCATTTTCTTCACTTTCCGGCCCAGGCGCGCCAGACGAGCTGCAGCGCGGTCGGCTCCGTTGCAATGCGGCCCGCTGCAATAGACAACGAATAGCGTATCCGGGGGATAGGCGGCGAGATTGCGTTCATTGATTCGGCCGTGCGGGAGATGGAGCGAGCCCGGAACATGCCCGCCCTCGAAAGCTTGCGGACTGCGAACATCCAGCAGCACAAACCCGGGCGCGCCCGAAGCCAACGCCGCGTGAACGTCCCAGCAGTCGGTTTCGAGAGACAGGAGCTTCTCAAAGTGATCGAGGGCCGTTTGCGGATCGGCGGCGATCTCATTGTGTATGTTCATAAACCACTGTCGCCCGATTCAAAAACTTTGTCGATAGGCAGAAATGCCAATATGCGCTAAAATCCTGCCATGCGCTCCTGCGACCATCGCCGCGTGGCTACTCTGCTTTACGACGGCCTCAGCATCTTCGAGTTCGGGATCGTGGTGGAGATTTTCGGCTTGCCGAGGCCGGAGCTGGAGGTCGATTGGTACAAGTTTGAGACCTGCTCGCACCAGCGCGGCCCGCTCCGCACGACCGGCGGCGTTCAGGTCGAGGCACGTCGTGGATTGCGGACCTTGCAACAGGCCGGAACCATCGTTATTTCGGGCTGGAAGCGAACCAGCGAACCTCCTCCGGAATCTCTCCTTAAAGCACTGCGTTCGGCGCACGCTCGCGGCGCACGTCTGGTCTCCATTTGTTCCGGAGCCTTCGTTCTTGCGGCCACCGGCCTGCTCGATGGCAAGCGCGCCACCACCCACTGGCGTTACGCGGAAGAGTTGGCTTCCCGGTTTCCGAAGATTCGCGTCGACCCCGGCGTTCTGTACGTGGATGAAGGCAGCATTCTGACTTCGGCGGGCAGCGCCGCGGGCATAGACCTTTGCCTGCACATCGTCCGGTGCGATTATGGCGCCGAAATCGCAAACCGCGTGGCCCGCCGGCTGGTCATGCCGCCGCACCGCGACGGCGGTCAGGCGCAATACGTCCAAAACCCCGTCGACAGCCGGGCGGCCGGAGGGCTCGCGCCGCTCTTGCAATGGGCGCAATCGCATTTGGGCCAGGCTCTGCGCGTGGAGGATCTGGCCCGCCACGCGGCGATGTCGCCGCGCACTTTCGCGCGCCAGTTCCGCCAGCAGACCGGAACCACGCCTCACCAATGGCTCACCCACCAGCGTCTCCTGGCCGCGCAGATGCGGCTCGAAAAGACCGACGACGGGATCGATGCGATTGCCGAAGCGGTGGGGCTACAGACGGCGGCGACGCTGCGCCAGCACTTCAGCCGGACGCTGGCCACGACACCTACCGCCTATCGCCGCCGGTTCTCCACCACATAGAGTGTACGGAGCGCGGGAGGCCAGTCAAGGCTCTGCGGGGCGCTCCGACCGCTACGCGGCGCAAAGAACGCGGCCTTGACTAACCTCAATTTCCGCTCCTGTGTTGCTTCCCGCTAGGAAAAGTTGCCTGCGATTTTCGCTTTCGTAACTCATTCTTCGCGTAGCAGGATCAAGGGATCAGCCCCCAGGGCACGCTGTGCCGGAATCCAGGCGGCGACAAGTCCCAAAAGCAGCATGGTTAGAACCACGGCAGCGAGCACCCCCGGGTCGCGTGGACTCGCCTGATAGACGATGAATGAAAGCACTTTAGTAGCCGCAAGACCGAGCAGCAAGCCCGCCGCGGAGCCGAAAGCCAGCAAGCGGAAGACCCGGCCGAGGACGGCGCGCAGAACTTCCCCGCGCTGCGCGCCCAGGGCTATGCGAATCCCGAGCTCGCGGAGGCGTTTGCCGACCGAGTGCGCAGCCATCCCGAAGATACCCGTCACCGCCAGCATGGCGCCCAGGCCCCCCAGGACTCCCAGAGCGAGCGAGGCTGCGCGCGGGGCAAAAAGCGCAGTGTCCAGCTCTTTATGCCAAGTGTTGATGGTGAATGGCAACCCGGCATCCAGGCTGCGCAGGGTTTGTCGCAAGGCATTCGCCAGTACTCCCGGATCGAGATCGGAGCGGACGATCAACCAGGTTTCGCTCGACGGCGACTGCCGGATCGGCAGGAATAACGCCGCTTGCGGGCTTTCGGCGAGCGTCTTGTATTTCCCGTCCTCCACGACGCCTATCACCTCGACCCGCGTCCCGCCCCAATCTTTGAAGTGAGCCCCGAGAGCCTGTTCCAGGGAACCGAAGACTTTGCGCGCAAATTCCCGGTTCACGACCGCGACCCGTGGCGCTTTGGGGCCGTCGTCCCAGGTGAATGCCCTTCCGGCCAGCATCGTGGTCGCAGCCGCCCGGAAATACCCTGGCGAGACGTTGTACGCAGAGGCTTCAGCGGCGGCGTTCGACGGCCTGTAATCGGTCGTGCTGTCGGTAAAGACAGTCGCGTCGCTCCAGCCCAGGTTGAGCGGAACCCGATCGGCGAATCCTGCGGCCGTCACACCCGGAATATTCGCAACCGCATCCAGCATGCGCTGCTGCATGATCGGCACCTGGTCTCCGCTGTACCTGGCCATGTCGAGATCCGTGTTGACCTGGAT
>PKYX01000528.1 GCA_003132825.1 Acidobacteriaceae bacterium | reverse complement strand
CGCTCTTTTCCTGGCAGGTCGATCCTCCTCCCCAGCTCACACTCTCGCCTGAGAAGTATGCGATGACTATCGGTACTGGAGGGTGATGGCGCGTTCGAGGTGCTCATTTTGGAGGTGGTCTCGAGAACGCTGTTCAGGCGGATCAAGCTGGCCTTGGCCATGGCGGCCCTATTGGTCTTCGCAGGGTGGGCATTCCCGCGCCTGGTAAAGTTCGAAGCATTTTTCCCTGCCAAGCACGGCAACATTCGAGATCTGCAGGAACTTCCAATCGGCGTTGTCGCGCACTTGCAGGGCGTCGTCACCTACGCCGATCCTGCCGAAAAACGATTCTGGATTCAGGACAACACGGGCGCGATTGCCATTGATCAGGATCCGCGCCAGTACGGGCTGCATGCTCGGGAAACAGTCAATGTCGCGGGCACGAAGGCGCACCCTTATAGCGCACTCCTTGGGCCCACGAGCGTAGGACTGACCAATGTGACCGTTTCCGTTGCCCAGACCCAACTGGAGAATCCGCCTCCGGCAGTGGTATCTCTCAGGACCCTTCCCGCCAAGGATAGAATCGGAATTCGTGTCGAAGTGACCGGCGTCGTGCACCAGGTCATGCGTGATCCTCTTGGCCGCGTGGAAATCGCACTCGGAGACTCGGGGCAGGAAGTCTGGGTAGGAATTTCTGAGACCAACGTAGACATGTCGCAATGGGTGGATGCGAGGGTGCGCGTGGTGGGCGTCAGCGAATCTATCTATGACGACAACGACAATATACTGCTGAGACATATTTGGGTCCAGAACAGCGATGGGGTCCAGTTAGAGGAGGGCGTTCCGAAAGCGATAGCGCGGTTGTATTCGCTGCGAAGCCTGTATCGCGATTCCAACAACATAAGCACACATCGCATTCGGCTGCGTGGCGTGGCAGCGGCTCACTCGACCGCGACCTCCCTCCTGATCGAGGATCAATGGGGCGCTATCGCTTGCGACTTAGATCAACCAACTTCCATTGCGATCGGAACCGCTGTCGAAATTGCAGGCTTTCCTGCGATAGATGGCCGGCGCATTGAATTGCTTCACTCGATCGCCGTACCCATTCCGGCTCAGCTGGCTGAAAGCGAAAAGGAAGACTTGCCCGTATTGAGAACCGTGGCGTCGGTTCGCGAATTGGATGAGGAGCAAGCGAGCGCAGCTTTGCCAGCCAGAGTCACCGGAATCATTACCTACAGCGACCCGAGCTGGCGGCAGCTTTTCCTCCAGGACTCCACCGGCGGCATTTATGTGAAGTACTCGGGGCCGAGCGTTCCTTTGGAGCAGGGAGAGCGGGTCACCGTGATCGGCATTACGGACCCGGGAGACTATGCTCCTGTCATCGTTGCTCCAAAGTTTGTTCTCCAGGGACAGGGTTCATTGCCTCATGCCGTTCCGATCACTCCCAGGGACGCATCCTCGGGAATCATGGATTCCCAGTTTGTCGAGGTTCAAGGCGTCATCCATCCTCTGAGGATGGCCGCAGACTCCAAACATCTGACGTTTGAGCTGTTTTCTCCCCTTGGGCAAATACACATTTACACCAACCCCACGTTTTCGGGAAGGGAACAACTTTCCAGTCTTGTCGACGCATCGGTCCGCGTCCGAGGCGTGTTCGGTACGGTTTTCAATTCGCGCCGACAACTGGTGGGATACTCCTTGTCAGTTTCCTCGATCAAGGACATCCAAGTTCTGGAGCGCGGCAGCCCCGATCCGTTTCAAGAAATCGCCATTCCCATCAACAGCCTTCTCCGCTTTTCGCGTCATGCCGATTCCAGCCACCGCGTTAAGGTAAAAGGGTCGGTGACCATGCTGGGTAGAGGATTTTTCTACCTGCAGGACGATACCGGAGGACTCGAGGTCCAGAGCGACACGCGCAATTTGCGGCTTTCGGACGAGGTCGAAGCCGGAGGATATGCCTCGCCGGGGGGAGGCTATTCCCCTGTGCTAACCGATGCCATGGTTCGCATCGTCAAACACGATGCTCCGGTGTCAGCTACCCGGGTCACTGCGGAATCGAGTTCCCAGGGGCAGTTTGATTCCCGACTGGTGGCCATGGACGGTCGTCTGCTGAGTGTTGTGGACTCGCCGACCGGCGAGAGCCTGATTGTGCAGTCTGGCCTGCTCACTCTGAACGCGCAACTGGATACGCTCGATGAAACCCAGGCATTGCCGCAACTCACCGCGGGCAGCATGCTGCGTCTTACAGGGATCTGTTCGGTTCAAGTAAGCCCCAGCAAACTCTACTTGATCCTGGCTCAGCAGCCGATTGGTTTCAACCTCGTGCTTCGGTCTTCGGAGGATGTGAAACTGCTCGAGCCGGCACCTTGGTGGTCTCTCGAACACGCGTTTGTCGTCCTCGGCATTCTCCTCACAACGGTTCTGGCCGGCTTCGGCTGGGTAGCGACGCTTCGCGCTCGGGTGCGGAATCAGACGGCGGCACTGCTCGAGGCAAATGAGAAAGGGAGAAGAGTTCGCGACTTGGCCAGTGCCATGCAGGAAGTCACATTGCGGAAGAATTTCTCTGGGAAGGTCGCGGTTCGGGGAAACGACGACACCGCGCAGCTCGGAATCGAGTTCAACAAGATGCTCTCCGAGCTCACCTTGCATGATGCCGCCAAGCAAAAGGCCGAGGAAAAATTGCAGTACCAGGCATTGACCGACGAACTTACGGGACTGCCCAATCGCAGACTCTTGTCGGATCGGCTCGGACAGACCCTGAACGTGGCCAAACGTGAGGGTTGCATGGTGGGAGTTCTCTACATCGACCTCGATGGTTTTAAATTGGTGAATGACAGCCTTGGCCACTCGACTGGCGACTTGCTGCTAGCACAAGTTGGCGGACGGTTACAGTCACGGATTCGTCAATCCGACACACTGGCCCGGCTTGGGGGAGATGAGTTTACCGTTGTATTGACAAAGATGAATGGCAGAGAAGACGCGGGCCGCGTGGGGACCAGCCTTCTCGAAGTCCTGGCTGAACCATTCGTGATCGACCATCATGAATTCACCATCAGTGCCAGCATCGGCATCAGCGTTTTTCCCGAGAATGGCGATGACGGGATCGCCCTGCTGCAGCAAGCGGATAGCGCCATGTACACGGCCAAACGCAACGGCAAGAACCAGATGGTGTACTTTACCGCGGAACTCGGGTCTTTGGTCCGCGAACGGTTGAGCCTGGAAAACCAGTTGCGGGGTGCCATTGCCCGCGGCGAGATTGGCGTACATTATCAGCCTGAATTCGATGTTGGTTCAGGCCGGTTGTTGCGGTTCGAAGCCTTGGCACGCTGGACTCACCCAACCTTGGGCATGATTCCTCCCGAGAAGTTCATTCCCATTGCAGAAGAGAGCGGACTGATTATCCCTTTGGGCGCCCACATTATGGAGCTTGCGTGTACAGAAGCCGCCACCTGGCAGACGATTTCGCCGGACCCAGTCGAGGTCGCGGTCAATGTTTCCAGCCTGCAGTTCACGCGTGAAACCTTTGTCGAGGACGTGACCGAGGTGTTGCGTCATACGGGCCTGAAGCCGAACCTTTTGCAGATTGAGCTTACCGAGTCCGCAATGCTAAGTGGAGTCGAACGCGCTGCTGAAACCATGAAGCGCCTGCGGGCTTTGGGAGTAAGTCTTGCCATCGACGACTTCGGCACTGGGTACTCCTGCCTGGGTTACCTGCCAAAATTGCCTTTCGGTGCACTGAAAATCGACCGCTCGTTTGTAAAAGAGTTGGGGTCCCGCCCGGAGACCAAGGCCATGGTCCAATCGCTCGTGAACCTGGCCCACAACCTGGATATGAAAGTGATTGTGGAGGGCGTCGAGACTCCTGAAGAATTGGCCATGATTCGAGAGTTCGGAAGCAATGAGGTCCAGGGATACCTCCTCGGAAGGCCCACACCGGATCCGGCCTCGCACCTTCGTTCGTTCCCGCCGACAATCGTAAATATCGAGGCCCAGCACGAAGAGGAGTTGGTGGCGAACGGCAAGATCAAATAGCAGATGGCTCGAATCGTCGCCGGTGGCTCCGTCAAATCACTCGGTGCTCTGAAGTCCCGACTGGATCGAAATGTTGTCGAATTCGGGAAAGTCGGGCGATTCGTCGGCCCCGGGGTAGCCCGGAACAGGAAACGATAGCAGCCCGGGTGGCCGATTGCCCACGGTTGGTTAGCCCACCGGAAGCGTATCGTCGAGTCTCTGGGTCAGCTTCTCTACGGAAGTCGCTTGGCTAAACTCTCGTAGCTCTTTGTCGTCCGCGATATCCTGGAGACCCATGTGGGCACAAATCGCACGCACCATTTGCAGGAGTTTGGTGATCTCTTTCTCAGAAATGAGATCAACCTGCAGGTTCAAGTGATCTCGTCGCTCCGCATGTTTCCCCATTCGATTTTGCCGCATGAGTATAAAGCTGGAAAGAACCACCGCCTCGACAGCGACAATGATTCCGAGCAGCGGGAACGGAAAAGGATCAAATCGCGGAATTCCTCGAACTCCTTGGGCGTTCACCAGAATCCAAGCGAGCACCAGTAAAGCGTGGATCATTACAAAAATCAGACTTCCAGCAAAACCAGCCACCCGATCGCCCGCACGCTCTGACAGCGTTCTCTTCTCGAGGAACGCCTGTTCTTGCTTCGCGATGGAATCAATATGCGGCTGTGTGTGTTCTGAATTTTCCATACACTGCTCCCAGCCGTCCTATCGATCCATAAAAACACAACCGCCTTTGGATCGCTGCATTACTTAGGGTCGTGCCAGCGAAGTAGCCCGCGCGGTCAGTGCTGAGGGAAACGGCCATCGCGGGCTGCATATGGCCTCCGCGAGTCGTAAATGCTCAGCCAGACTGCGCAGGACGAGGAGCGACTGGAGTTTCCGCGGAGTTTTGCCGAACTGCAACATATGGGATCATCGTCGATTTGGTCGGCAACGGAGGTTCGTTTTGAGCGATCCCGTTTCGAAACTGGGGTGAGAAGCCGCTCGGTTGAAAGGCTGGCCGCGACTGCGATCGAGCGACGATGTGCCGGCGCGTTCACCAAGCGGGCGCGGCAGGAAGGGCACGCATCACGGCAACGGCGAAGTGTACAAAACTGACCATAATGCACAGCTGAAATCAGACATACTCATTGCACTATGCCGAACACCAGCGAAAGACGAGAGATCACCGGGCGGGTGAACGCGAAAGAAGCGGAGACCATTCAGGAGTCCAAGGAACTACTGGCGAAAACCAAACGGTTTTCTGCGATTGCCGACAGCCAGAACCGGGCACGCCGCACCCGAGAACTGAAGGGTCCACCTCGCGGACCGAAGACTCTGCCATAAGGGTCCCGCTGAGAGCACCCGGGTCGAGGAATTCAAAGCCCGTTCGAACGGATATTTGGGCGGTATCGGTTCTTGAGGGCACGAACTGCACGAGCAGGAGGGTGAGGATGAGAGTGATTAGTTCCAATAAAGCGGTTCTAACCTGTGTTGTTTCGTGCGCGATCGCGCTCGGGTTCGGTCCGGTGCGGTTGCAGGCCCACCCTTTTCAGGATGCCCCTCCGGCCCCAAGCGAGCCGCCGGCCCAAAGTGAGCCGCCGGCGCAGGACCAGCCGCAACCCGCACAGTTGACGCCGCAGCAGTTGCAGGAGATCGTTGCGCCCATCGCGCTATATCCGGATGCGCTGGTGGCGCAGATTCTTGCGGGGTCCGCGTATCCCACGCAGATTGTTGAAGCGGAACGCTTCCTCGAGCAAAACCCGAACCTGAAGGGCGCGGAACTGGGGGCTGAAGTCGACAAGCAGGCTTGGGACCCGAGCGTCAAGGCCCTGACCCAATTCCCTTCCGTGCTTGCGGATATGGACAAGAACCTTTCATGGACTTCTGCCCTGGGCGATGCCAATTACAACCAGCAAACAGCAGTCATGGACGCGGTTCAATTCATGCGCGATAAGGCGCAAGCAGCGGGAAATCTGAAAACCACACCGCAGCAGACGGTTACAACCCAAGGCAGCTCGATCGTCGTTCAACCGGCGAATCCGCAGATTGTGTATGTGCCGGACTACGACCCCCAACTGGTTTACGGGTATCCCATGGGACTTTGGCCGGGCTTCTATCCCTGGTGGGGGGTCTCGGACCCATATCTTTCCTTCGGGGTTGGATTTGGCATCAGTCCCTTCTTTGGATTTGGCTGGGGCTGGCATGCATGGGGCTTTGATTGGGGGCACAGAGGGCTGATGTATGGCGGCGCGCGTTACGGGTTCCAGAGCCATGCGTTTTACAACCGCAGCGCCTACTTGCACGGGAATTACCGCGGGTCCGCGTCGTTCGCACGCGGTGACCGCGGCTTGCGCGGCTATGGGAGCCCGGCAGGCCGTTCGTATGCTCCCGCCGCGCGCCCAGGGAGTCGCTCCGGCGCTTTTGGCGGGATTGCGCATGGGGGCGACGCACGAGGCTACTCCTCGCGCGGACAAGCGAGCGTGGGGGGAGGAGCGCGCAGCGGTGGAGCGACGCGCGGAGGCGGTGGTGGGCATGCCGCCGGGGGCCGCCGCTAGCCAGGCGTCGACCACAAGGAAGACCAATCGGTCCGAGCGATAACCTAAGTGCGGGAGGAGTTGACAACAATGTTCTACGACAAGCGCAATTTCGAAACACTCCATTCGGGCGTCGCCGCCAGGCTCGCTGCGGTTGCGATGCTGACTGCCGGGATTGCATGTTTTCCCAGCGTCGCTGCCGCTCAACAGCCCGACCAGAAGACTTTTTCATCCGCCGCCCAGGCGAGCCGGGCGCTGGTCGCAGCCCTCCGGACCGAGGACCAGCCGGCTCTGCTGAAGATCCTCGGAGCAGACGCGGACAGTATCATCTCCTCCGGAGACGCCGTCGAAGACAAGAATGACCGGGATCAGTTCGTTCAGAAATATCAACAGATGCATCGCTTAGTCACCGAGCCGGA
Organism: Acidobacteriaceae bacterium; assembly: GCA_003132825.1. Lineage (GTDB taxonomy): Bacteria > Acidobacteriota > Terriglobia > Terriglobales > Acidobacteriaceae > PALSA-270. Next base: position 710 of record PKYX01000528.1, on the reverse strand, counting down.
TGGAAAGACCACGCTCTACATCGGGGCGGAAAACTGGCCGGCGCCGATTCCTCTCACCCACAAAGGTGGATCTTGGTACTTCGACACCGCCGCCGGCAAGCAAGAGATTCTTTATCGAAGAGTCGGAAAAAACGAACTGGCCGTGATCCAAGTGTGCCGTGAACTGGTGGACGCGGAAAAGGAATACCACTCGCAACCGCACGACGGCGCCTCGGCCAAAGAATTCGCGGTGAAATTCTTCAGCGATCCCGGTAAGCACAACGGGCTGTACTGGCAGGCGGGTTCTGGCGACCCCGAGAGTCCGATCGGACCGCTGGTGGCTTCGGCGACCGCTGAGGGCTATGCCCCGGATGCAAATCAGAAGTCCGAGCCCTTCCAAGGCTACTACTTTCGAATTTTGACGGGTCAAGGAGCCAAGGCTCCCGGCGGTTCGCGGACTTATATCGTGAACGGAAAGATGATCCGCGGNNATTGTTCGAGAAAAGGATCTCGGCCGCCGCACTCCCGAAATCGCGAAAACTCTGACGCGATACGAACAGGATCCAACCTGGCGCAAGGCGGACTAGCGCAGCTCCGGAAAACTGACCGGATACCTCGTCTTGGCCGATCCGCCGACATCTTTGAGTTATGAAGGCTTGGCGAGATATCCGCGCAAGAGAGCAATGCTAACGGGAGGTTACTCCTACGGGTCATGATGGTCTAGTCACTAG
>PKYX01000180.1 GCA_003132825.1 Acidobacteriaceae bacterium | reverse complement strand
TCCCGCCGTCCCGCCCCGAACCCCGGAGTCTGGCGAGCGGGCGCGGACCACGCTGGTCGGTGAGCACATCGGCATGCTCAACAAGGTCGAGTACGCCGCGGCCTTCGAACTGGCTGATCGCGTGATCGAGCGCTACGCCAACCAGGAAATCGATTCCGTGTATCTGGTGTACAACGAATTCAAGTCGGTGATCGCGCAGCGACTGGTAGTCGAGCAGGTCTTGCCGATCGNNGACGAGGCCGCCAGGAAGTTTGCCACGGCTCCGGTCGACTACATCTACGAGCAGTCGCCCGACGAACTGTTTCGCTCGTTGCTGCCGAAATATGTGGGCGTGCAGGTATTCCGCGCCCTGCTGGAATCGGTGGCCGCCGAGCACGCGGCCCGCATGACTGCGATGGACGCGGCGACCAGCAATGCGACCGACATGATCGATTCGCTGACCCTGGTCATGAACCGCGCGCGCCAGGCCAAGATCACGAAAGAGATCATCGAGATTGTGAGCGGAGCGGCGGCAGCCAGTTGAAGGCGGAGACGTTGCCCGCCTGATCCCCGGCGGGGCCGCGAACAGGTAGCAAGCTCGATCTCGATGAGAGAAAATCTATGCCAGAAAACATCGGACACGTAATCCAGGTTGCCGGCCCCGCCGTAGACGTGCAGTTCGTCGAAGGCGCCATGCCCCCCATCTACGAGGCCCTGCAGGTGGTGAGCGAAGGCTTCCAGGTGCCTTCGCCCATCAGCGTTATTCTCGAAGTGCAGCAGCACTTGGGGGAGGGCAGGGTGCGTTGCATCGCCATGCAGCCGACCGACGGCATGGTGCGCGGCATGCAGGCCATCGATCAGGGCCGCCCCATTTCCGTGCCCGTGGGTCGGGGCACCCTCGGTCGGGTCATGAATGTCGTCGGAGAGCCTGTCGACCTGCTCGGCCCGATTCAGCACACCCAGGTGATGCCCATCCACCGCCCGGCGCCTCTGTTCGATGAGCAGGCCACGACGGCCGAGATGTTTGAGACCGGCGTCAAGGTGGTCGATCTCATCCAGCCGTTCCTCAAGGGCGGAAAAATCGGCCTGTTCGGCGGCGCCGGTGTCGGCAAGACCGTGGTGATCATGGAACTGATCAACAACGTCGCCAAACAACACGGCGGCTTTTCGGTTTTTGCCGGCGTGGGCGAGCGCACCCGCGAAGGCAACGACCTGTGGCTCGAAATGACCGAGTCCGGCGTCATCACCCCCGGCAATCCCGAGAAATCCAAAGCCGCGCTGATTTACGGGCAGATGACCGAACCCCCCGGAGCTCGCCTGCGCGTGGCTCTTTCCGCCCTCACCGTGGCTGAGTATTTCCGCGACGTCGAAGGCGCTGACACGCTACTGTTCATCGACAACATTTTCCGCTTCACCCAGGCGGGTTCGGAAGTCTCGGCCCTGCTCGGCCGCATGCCGAGCGCTGTCGGATACCAGCCCAATCTGGCGACGGAAATGGGTGAACTGCAAGAACGCATCACCTCGACCAAGAAGGGATCGGTCACTTCGGTGCAGGCGATCTACGTCCCGGCTGACGATCTCACCGATCCTGCCCCGGCCACGGCCTTCGCTCACCTCGATGCCACCACAGTGCTTTCTCGCGCCCTGACCGAGATCGGAATCTATCCGGCTGTCGATCCGCTGGCCTCCACCTCGCGCATTCTGGATCCGCGCATCGTCGGCCAGGAACACTACGACGTGGCGCAATCGGTGAAGAAGACGCTGCAAACCTACAAAGACCTGCAGGACATTATTGCCATCCTGGGCATTGATGAACTGAGCGAAGACCAAAAGCTCACGGTGGCGCGCGCCCGCAAGATTCAGAAGTTCCTCTCGCAGCCCTTCCACGTGGCCGAGCAGTTTACCGGCGCCGCCGGGCGCTACGTGAAGATCGCCGACACGGTGAAGGGCTTCAAGGAGATCGTGGCCGGCAAGCACGACGATATTCCGGAGCAGGCCTTCTACATGAAGGGCGGCATCGAGGAAGTGCTGGAAGCGGCGGAGAAACTGAAAGCAGCCGCGTAGAAGCTTCAGGGGTGGCGCTGTGGGCCAGGCCCCAGGGCGTAATCGCACGCCCGGTTCTTGCTGAGCGCGGATGGATCGAATATGCCCGATACGTTCCAACTCGAGATCGTCACCCCGGAAAAGATGGTAGTGCGCGATAGGGCCGAAGAAATGCAAATTCCCGGCAAGAACGGATACCTCGGCATCCTGCCCGGCCATGCGCCCCTGATCACCGAGCTCGCGGTCGGCGAAATCACTTACCGCGCCGGTTCGGTGACGCACTCGCTCGCCGTGGCCTGGGGCTTTGCCGAAGTTCTGCCCGACAAGGTGACCATTCTTGCCCAGACCTGTGAGCGACCCGAGGAGGTCGACACCGGCCGCGCCCAGGAAGCCAAGCGGCGTGCCGAGGAGCGGCTCTCGAGCATTAGCCCGGAGACCGACTATGCGCGCGCGGGGGATGCGATGCGACGTGCGGAAACTCGCCTGCAGGTGGCGGAGAAGAAATAGTCGTTTGGTCCGGTTTGGTTTTGATTCCTCGACCCGGGATTTGCCATGTCCGTCAACCCGAAATTCGTTTTCCGCCCCTTGCTTTTTTCTCTGGCAATCGCCCTGGCTGCTTCGGTTTTGCTCGCCCAAGAGCCGGTCACGATTCACATCGACGCCCGCTCCCCCCAAGGCCCGCTCCGGCCCGTCTGGAAATATTTTGGCTACGACGAGCCTAACTATACCTATGCCAAGCACGGGCAAGAATTGGTCGGGGAACTGGGCGCGCTCAGCCCCACGCCGGTCTACATCCGAACCCACAATCTGCTGACGAGCGGAGATGGAACGCCAAGTCTCCTTCCTCACTTGTGGCGAAGAGCGCATCTTTGGAAGCCCCGGTCTCCGAACTCCGCGCCTCCCCGGTCGTTCTCGCTCCTAGACTGCAGTCGCGCATCGGGTATCTAGCGCCACCGTTTGTCCCACCGAATGTCTCACCAAGGGAAAACCATCCCTCGCCAGGGCGGCGGCCATCCAGGTCATTCCAGGTCAACCTGCGCTTGACGGGCGCACTCGATCGGGGGTAAGCTCATGGAGCGAACAAAAAGCGAAACTACAGATGGCGACTCTCCCCCTCCTGCCGGATCGTGGCACAAAACTCGTGGGCATTGCCCGCCTGGCATCGCATGGCGAGACGCTCCGCCAGGGTCATGCGGTCGAATATTTCACCCTGCCGTCTCGGTCGCTACTGAACCGCACGACCAGCGCGCGCGTGCCCTTTACCTGGACCATTAATCCTTATCGCGGTTGCGAGTTCGCCTGCAAATACTGCTACGCCCGTTACACCCATGAGTTCATGGAGATGCACGACGGCGCCGATTTCGAGCAGAAGATTTACGTCAAGCAGCATGCCGCCGGACTCCTGCGCCAGGAGCTCGGTCAGGTGAAACCAGGCGAGGAAATCGCCATTGGCACTGCCACCGACCCTTATCAACCCGCGGAGAAGCACTACGAGGTGACGCGGGCAATCTTGGAGGAGCTGACCCGGCACCAAGGGCTGAAACTGGGCATCATCACCAAATCGAACCTCGTCCTGCGCGATATCGACCTGCTGAAAAAAATCGCGCGGCAGAATCACCTGGGCGTTCACGTGACGATCACCACCCTCAACGTGGATCTCGCCCGCATGCTTGAGCCCCGGGCGCCCCGTCCCGACCTTCGTCTGGATGCGGTGCGCGAACTGAATCTCGCCGGCATCCAGGTCGGTGTAAATTGCTCGCCGGTTCTGCCCGGTATCACCGATTCGCCGCGCGACTTGGAGGCGGTGGTTCGAGCTACGGCTAAGGCGGGCGGCCAAAACGTTTTCGCCAATCCGCTTTTCCTGAAGCCCTGCTCCGCCGCCGTCTTCTTCCCTTTCCTTGAAAAAGAATTCCCGCAGCTGGCGGAAAACTATCGGCGCCGCTATCAGGGCAGCGCCTTCCTGCCCAAGGCCTACAGCCAACGTCTATCCCAACTCATGTCCCGATTGCGCGAGAAATACGGGCTGCAGCGCAACTCCGGCCGCGATCATGGCCAGATGCCTGCCGTCGCGACCGCCGAAACTCAGCTCGAGCTGTTCTGACAACGACTCACGGCCGATACTTCCTTCCCGGGGGCGGCTATAATCGCTCCTCCAAGCCGCCATGCCTTCCCCGCCCCAGCCCGCTGCCCAGCAGACGGTCCGACGCCCCCCATTCCTGGAGCAGATCAACCGGTTCTGGCTGCGGGTTACCGAGGGACTCGAACTGAGCCAGCTGTGGAAGCAGTTTCACGTCGACGCCCGCGCCAGCTATCGCCTCTACCAACGGGACTTCGACGCCCGCAAGCCCCGCGAAACCGGGCGCCATAATTTTTTTCATACCGTCCAGGAACTCGCCTGGGCCATCCTCGAAAAGCTCTCCCCGCCGCGCAGGGTGCTTCTGCTCGTGGGAGTCGTGTTTCTGATTTTTCCCGCCGGAGGATTCAGTTATCACGGCAAGGCCGGGGAAGTCGAGGTGGTTGAACTTGACTTGCGCTTCTACGGCGGACTGGCGCTTTTTCTGCTGCTCGCCCTAGAAGTGGCGGACCGGGTGGTGATGAAACGCGACCTCGAGATCGCCCGCGACATCCAGAGCTGGCTTCTGCCCGCCGCGCCGCCCGTTGCGCCTGGCATGGCCATCGCCTTTGCCACTCGCCCGGCCAATACCGTGTCCGGGGATTACTATGATGTATTCGAGCGGCCGGTGACTGCGGGCGGTGAGCCGCGTTTTCTGCTCGCCGTCGCCGATGTCGCGGGAAAGAGCATTCCCGCCGCTCTATTGATGGCAACATTTCAGGCTAGCCTCAAAACTCTTTCCGCAACCTCGCACTCGCTCGATGAGATCGTGGCGGGGATGAATCGCTATGCCTGCACCAACAGTCAGGGCGGACTTCGCTTCACCACCGCATTTCTGGCGGAATATGACCCCGCGT
>PKYX01000289.1 GCA_003132825.1 Acidobacteriaceae bacterium | reverse complement strand
CACCTTCATATCATCGTGCGCCTCCACCAGGCTGGGAGGCCGCATGGAGAACGTCGGCGAGGGATCTCCCGTCGAATCCACGGGATAGATCGCTACCCGCGCGGAAGCAAGTAAGTCGAGGGTGGGGCGCAGCAGCGTGGCGTAGTCCGCATCTGTTTGGTGGCGTGGGGCCGATCGTGTTTCTGGCGCGAGGGTTAGCGCCTGAGAGCTCAGCGGGAACAATTGCGAGAACCAGACAATATTCTTGCGTCCGGGGATGCCGCTCAGGTAGCGCGCCAGTTGCTGAAAGGCGGCGAGCGTCAAGCGGGTGCGGACATCGAACGGAAACCCCGGTGTATCCAACTGGAAGGCCCGGAGACGGTTGACTATGAGCAGGGTCTGCCGGCCGGAGGGCGAACCGTTCCCGATCGCAGCCGCAGGCGGCAAGGAGGGTTGGTTGTCCTTGCCATCGATTGCGGCCCGCAACCGCGACGAATCCGCATTGGCCCCCTGCACCATCCACAGGTGCGAGCCCAACCCGAATACCGCAATATGCATGCCCGGCGGGATGGTCTTGAGGTAACTGATCATTGGCTTGCGCTGGGGCGGCGTGTTGAGCCTATCGAGCAGCAGGATATTGACTGCATCGGAGGGTTGCGCGGGGGGAGCGTTGCTGAACGAGTCCGGCGGGGGAGGGAGGACGATGAGTGACGTGACGTTTACGGGATGTTCTTCGAATGAGGTGATGGCCTGAGCGTGGTGATCTTCGAGAACGGCGAAGTCCTCTTGGCGCAGGTGAGGCACGGGCGCGCCCCGCTTGTCGGTGACCACCACGTCGACCAGGATAGGACTTGATTCTTTTTTGGCTGTCGAGGTCGTGGCAGGGGCGGCGATGGCCGAGCCGTTGATTGGAGGCCGCTCGGAGCCGGTGGCGAGGACCGCGGCGGAAGCGAACTGCCCGCCCGCCAGCGCTTGTTCGACGACCCGGTCAAGGGCCGCTAGGTAAGTTGCCATCAGCTGATAGCTCTCGTAGTAGCTGTCGCCATTGATGGCGGCGGCGGTGTCTGCGGCCGAACCCGGGAGCGAGCGTGCGGAGAGCGTCATCGAGTGAATGACCAAGGCGGGAATATCCGCCTCGCGAAAGACTCGGGTGTCATCGATCTTCAGCAGGTCGGGGCAGCCTGTGCGTTCGAGCCGGGCACCGGGGTGCAGCAGGTTGCTGGCCTCCGACAGGAACTGCGCCAAGCCGAACTCCTGCAGCGGCGCCCAGTTGAAAGCGCAGTATTTGGCAGGGCCGAGTCCTAGGTCTTCGAGGGCAAACATGGCACGGAACTGCCGCCGGATGGCGCGCCGGTTGTTCATGAAAGTACGAGCGCCTTTTGCGCCATCGACCGCCGCAAAAACAAAGGTGTGGTTGCGTGGGGTCGCACTGAGGGCGTGCAAGAGCAGGGGCAGCATCGCGGCCCCGCTCCAGTTCTCGACCGCGCCAGCTCCCTTGCCTTCATGTTCGAAGTGGGCGACCACCAGGATGGTGGCGGCATCGTTGCCGGGCAAGGTGCAGATAAGATTACTGCCGGCATGATGGCCCACCGGCTCTTCCTCGAGGTGGGTGCACCCTTGCCCGCTGAACATCGCGCGCAGGCGGGAGAATCGTTCGGCGTCGGCGGACGGCACTTTGCTGACCCAACTCTCGACAAAGGGTTTCGAGGCAGCCCAATAAAGAATCTGTCCTGAGGTATTGGATTGGGCGTTCGCCGAGGCTGCGGCCCAGATTCCAGCTGCCAACAACCCTGGTGTCAGTAGAACAGCGACTCGACGCATGAGGGACCCGCGATGCAATCGCAGACAAGAATACGCCAGGGCGGAATGGTCCCGCCCGGTTGGTGTCGGTCTCGAGTTATTCTCCGAACAACGGCACTTGCCGAGTGTCGCTCGCGACGCCTTTGCGGTGGCGGCGAGTGGCACCGATGACGGCCAGCACGGTCAGGGACTCGAGCGCGCTGCGCGGCACGAAAATGCGCTGCGTGTTCGAGCGCAGGTCGGGAGGGTTAACCAGAAAGCCCTCGCTCATCGAGAGGCTGAGGTCGTTCGGCATCATACCTTCGAGGACTTCATTGTCCTTGAACTTGAGGCGTACCCAAAGGCCCTCGGTGCGGGGACGGCTGGTGAAGGTTTTGCGCAGCAGAGACTCGGAGTCGCCAAATTCGCGGACGAAGTAAACCCCTTTGATATCCCGCAGATCGATGGCGACCACATTGCCGGCAGTATTGAGAAGTTCGAGCTTGCCTTCGCGGATGAAATTCGACGGGGCTACGTGGCCGTTGACCGAATCGCGGTCCATCTTGCGGACCGTTACTTTCTTATGGGTGGAGGGCATATCACCTTTGTGATTAGAAACTTGGCCGGGCCTTGCCCGGTTGGACAGGCAAACACACCCCGGTCTCGACGCGGCCGCTGCGGTCCTAAGATTCCCAACCCTGAACGATTTTCCCACTTTTCTTGCGAAAAGCGCGGTGTATCTAGGTAGTAGTAGCCAAACTATTAACGATGTGTTATTTTCTGTAACTTGCCGCGTCCTTACTGCATTAGTGGTAAGTCCATTGGATATAGTCACTTACGAAAAAGTGGCCTGGGCCTTCTGTTTTCCTGTATATGCCCCTGTGGAAAACTCGCGCGCGTAGTGGATCGGCGCGAGGGGACCGGTAACCGTTCATAAGGCATGGCTGACTACATTTACACGATGGAAATCCGGCTGACGCCGGACCAGCAACGTGGCGTCACCCTGGTCCAGGACATTGCGCGCGCGGCCGGCATGAATATCTACCTGGCAGGCGGTGCGGTCCGCGACATCATCAGCGGCTTTCCCATTCGCGACCTCGATTTTACGGTGCAGGGCAATCCNNCGGGCGGGCGTGGCCATCGTGGGCGACGATGACGACCTGAAAAGCCTGCTGCTGACTTTGCCAGGCAACGTGCGGGCGGAAATCAGCATGGCGCGGACCGAGCGCTATGAGAAAGCCGGCAAACCGCCGCAGGTGGCGCCAGCCACCATTATCGAAGACCTGAAGCGCCGCGATTTCACGGTCAACGCGATGGCCCTGTCGCTCAATCCGGGTTCGCGCGGCCTGCTCATGGATCCCTTTAACGGCGCGGCTGATATTGAAGCCAAAGTGCTGCGTATTCTGCACAATTACGCATTCGTCGAAGACCCTTCGCGGTTGATTCGGGCGGCGCGTTTTGCCGCCCGGTTTCACTGGCCGCTCGAAGAACGTACGCAGGCACGTTTCGACTCGGCGCGAGAGAACAATTACATCGAATACATCACCCACAAAGCCATTGGAAACGAAACCGCGCAGTTGGCGTATGAGGAGGACCCGCTGCACGTGGTGCGCACGCTCGAGAAGGAAGGTTGGCTCAAAATACTCAGCCCGCACTGGACTAGCGCCAAAGTGGACAGCGCCTCCCTGTCGCAGCTCCTCAAGGCCCGGCAGCAGATGAACGAGCTCGGGCACACCCCGGATCCGGCGTCGGCCGTGATGTACTTCTTGACCGCCCGGTTGGGGGACAAGGAAATCGCCGACATGCGTAAGTTGATCCCGCGGCGGGATCTAGTCGAAGCCTGGAAGGATCTCGAAGACAACGCCAAGAGTCTGGCCAAACGCCTGACCAGCAAGGAAGCGGCCACGCCGGCGCGCACCTGGAAGCTGCTTTCGGAAGCGCATGCGGAGATGATTTTGTTTCTCTCCGTGACTGCCCGGCAGCAGGTGGTGGTGCAGAAGATTCGAAACTACTTCACCAAGTGGCGGCAGGTGCAACAAAAGATTCCTCTGCCGGAGATGACGGAATTGCGCATCACGCCGCAGATGCCGGAGTACCCGAAAATCGCGCACGATGTATTCATGCTGCTGCTCGATGGCAAGCTGCGCTCCCGGACTGAGACCTTGAAATTCCTCAAGCCGCTGGCACCTCCGCCTCCACCTCCGCCTCCGCCCCCGCCGCCCAAGCGCGGTCGGGCGGCCAAAGTGGCGGCCACGCCGCAGGCCGCGGCAGCGGTTGCCGCCCCGGCCGCAGGCAAGAGCCCCAACAAGAAAAAGGGGAAGGGCACCGCCGTAACCGCACCGGTACCGCCACCGGCAGCCAAGGTCGAGCCGGCCAAGGCTCCCCCTGCACCCGAGAAGGCGGAGAAATCCAAGCCTCACAAAACCGTCGCCAAGCCGGCCCCCCCGAAGGCGAAAGAGAAAGAAAAAGAAAAGAAGCGCTAGCGCGAAGTCCTTTCCTAAGCTTTGGTCCCAGGCGGGTTTCTTGCCATAAGGCGTCTCGCTCGAGGTTCAACAGGGAGATGGCATCTTTCCTCTTTTTCTGTTATCTCTGTCCATCGATTTTCTGTCGAGATTGACGGTTGGCCTGGGCTGGGGATTCGCTTCCAGGGTTCAAAGGAGGGACCTATGAAGCTGGGGAAAATCTTGCTTGTCGGGTTGGGGCTTCTCGTGGTCTTTTTGGCGGCAGCGATTAGCCTCACGATCGGCTGGAGACCGTTCATCGGCCCCAAGGCGCGGCCGCTGACCGAGCGGAAATTCGAGAGCACACCTGAGCGTTTGGCGCGGGGGCATTATCTCGCGAATTCGGTCAGCGGTTGTTTGTTCTGTCATTCCGAGCACGATTGGACCGCGCCCGGAGCACCCGTGCTGCCGGGCAAGGAGGGCGCAGGAGAATCCCTTCCATACATCGACCTTCCCGGCCGGATCGTGGCGCCGAATCTCACCCCCGATCCTGAGACCGGCACCGGAACCTGGACCGACGACCAAATCGCGCGCGCCGTGCGCGAAGGAATTGGCCACGACGGGCGGGCGCTATTCCCCATCATGGCATACGGAAGATTTCGCAGCATGGCGGACGAGGATCTGGCATCCATCATCGTGTACCTGCGATCGCTGCCCCCGGTTCACCATGAATTGCCCAAGACGGCGATTATTTTCCCGGTCAAATACCTGATCCGCAGCGCGCCCCAACCGCTCACCACCACGGTTTCGAGGCCCGACCCGAGCGACCGGGTGGCTTGGGGCCAATACATGGCGACCATCGGCGGTTGTGAGGATTGCCACACCGCGGAGGAGCGCGGAAAAGACATCGCGAATATGAATTTTGCCGGTGGCTTTTTCTTGGGGCTCAGTGGGGGAGAGACGGCCGCCGCTGCCAACATCACTCCCGATGCCTCGGGAATTGGCTACTACGACGAGCCCATATTTCTGAAAATGATGCGCACCGGATATGTGGGCGCCCGCAAGATCAGCCCGCTCATGCCGTATGCATTTTACGGAAACATGACCGATGACGACCTGAAGGCCATATTCGCCTACCTGCGTACCGTGAAGCCGGTCCACCATCGAGTAGACAACCGCCTTCCCGTCACTTATTGCAAGCTGTGCCGGCAATGGCACGGGGCCGGGGATCAAAATTAAGCCCAAAATTAAGCCGGTTCGGGGTTCCCCAGCCGGCGGTATAATCGCTGAATGCTGCGTTGGCTGGCCATTGCGGGGTTGGTGGCGGGGTTGCTGACGGTGCCCCTGAGAGCCCAACGACGCGGCGGAATGTCGGCCGGCTCGGTCGGGTCAGCCGGGCGCGGAGGATTTGTAGCCCGCGGTACGATGGCGAGCGGCCGCGGCTCGGGGTTTTCTGCTGCGCCGCGCGCTGGAGTTCGATTTGGCAGCGCATTCCGCTCTCCCGTGTCTTTTCCCAACCGCTTCGGGCCCAACCGCTTCCGTGGCCACTACCCCTTCGGATATTACGGGGCGTACTTCGGTTATCCGCTGCTGTCCACCTATCCCGGGTTTTACGCGGACTACCCTTACGCTTCGGCCACCGATTCCTACCCCGGCTACAACACATCGGCGAGCTACTTTGATCCCGACGAACAATTCGAGCAGAGCCAGGTGGATCGCCTGGAACATGAGGTAGACGAGCTGCGCGCAGAACGGGATGCGAGCTCGGCTGCTCCGGGGGAGGCTCCGCGGCGGGAGACCGAACCGCAGCCGACGACCGTGCTCGTGTTCCGCGACCAGCACAGCGAGGAAGTGGGGAATTACGCCATCGTCGGACCCACGCTTTGGATTTTCACCGAGCAGCAGGCCCGCAAGGTGCCCCTCGACAATCTTGATATTGCCGCCACCAAGAAAGCGAACGACGACCGGGGCGTCGACTTTCGCCTGCCGGAATAGGCAGGCCGGCGGGGACTTGCGGCCGTACCGATCCGCATTCGCTGCTTTGTGTTCTCGCCAGCAACCAGGGTGCTTCCGGATTCCTGGCGATGCCACCTCGGGACGGCCGGTCGAACCGCTCTCGGAAATGAAGCAGCTCCCGCCCGCAGCCAACCATCGGCTGGTCCCTGTGCAAATCCGTCCCGGGCTTTCGCCTACAATAACGGCAACCTAGAATCGACCTCGAACCCATGTCCCAATTCGTTCATCTCCACCTGCATACCGACTATTCGATGCTCGACGGCGCCTGCGACGTGGAGAAACTCTGCCAGCGGGTGAAGGAGCTGGGGATGCCGGCGGTCGCCATGACCGACCACGGCAATATCTTCGGCGCGGTGCACTTTGTGAACGCGGCCAAGCAGGCGGGAGTGAAGCCCATCGTGGGCTGCGAACTGTACGTCTGCAAGAAGGCAGACCATAACATCGAGCGTACGCCGCCCGAAGGCGATACCTATAACCATCTCCTGGTGCTGGCGGAAAACGAAGAAGGCTATCGCAACCTGACCAAGATCACTTCGGAAGCTTCGCTGCACGGTTTTTACTACAAGCCGAGGGTCAGCAAGCAGTTTCTGGCCGAGCACAGCAAAGGCTTGATCGGGCTCTCGGGGTGCCTGAAGGGCGAGGTCGCCGAACTGCTGGTGGAAGATAAGCTGGACGCCGCTCGCCATGCGGCCGCGACCTATCGCGATATTTTCGGCCAGGAAAATTTCTTCCTGGAAATTCAGGATCAGGGTCTCGAGCAGGAACGCCGGATTCATCCCGGTCTGTTCCGCCTGGAAAAAGATCTCGGCCTGCCTCTGGTGGCGACCAACGACAGCCACTACCTCTGTGAGGACGACGCCCACGCCCAGGACGTCATGGTGTGCATCCAGACGGGGAAGTCCATTCAGGATACCAATCGCATGAAGTTCCAGGGCACCGATTTTTTCGTCAAGAGCCACGACGAGATGAACCGCGTGTTCCCGGACTCCCCCCAGGTGTTGGCACGGACCCTG
>PKYX01000080.1 GCA_003132825.1 Acidobacteriaceae bacterium | reverse complement strand
GCGGGAGGTTCCTGCCCTCAACAAGCTTTACGAGCAGTATCGCGAGCGCGTGGCATTCCTGGTCGTCTACATTACAGAAGCGCATCCCAGCGACGTGTGGCAAATGCAGAGCAATGTCAAAGACAAGGTTGTTTTTGCCAGCCCGAAGACGGAAGAAGAAAGAGCATTCGTCGCCGGGGCTTGCGTGCGGAAACTTGGCATCGAATTTCCGGCTGTGCTCGACGAGTTTGGCAACTCCACCGAACAAGCCTATACCGGCTGGCCCGACCGCATTTACTTGATCGACTCGCACGGCCGCGTTGCTTACAAGAGTAAACCCGGACCGTTTGGGTTCAAACCTGAACAATTGGCAGCAGCACTGCTTAAGATGGGAGTGCAAGCAGGCAAAAAACAGTGACGTCGTGGCACGATCGCGTTATTGGCCCGGTTTAGGATCATCAGCATCGCTCGCAGTCGGATCCACAGCGTTGTTTGGCAATCCGAGAATAGACGGCTGTTCTCCTTCCAGGAACCAATCAAAGTGTTCACCGCTTTGGCCAATCCCCACCCGCAACAAGGAATCCCAAAAGCCGTAGTCGCTATTTCCGGTTTTGCCCTCAAACCAGCACCAACCCTCGGCGCGGGTGCGCCAGTTGACCGAAANNTTAGGCGGCAGGGCGGGCGCCGTCTTAGGAGTTGTCTCGGTTGCTTGCCCGGCAGCAGGCGGCGACGAAGAGTCCTCTGCAGGCGCAACTTGTCCCGCCAAGTCTGGATTTCCAGTTGCGAGCAGAGGCTGTTGAGCGTAGACGGAGACTCCTGCCAGAAGAACCAGACCCATGCTTAAAGAGTTTGCAAATCGCAATTTCATACCATCCCCTGACTGAAGTTCCTACGCTCCTCGAAGCCCCCCATTCCCCCGCGCAAGACAAGTAAGCTCACAGTCTTAGGCTCGGCGCAGGCACCTGGCGGGTGCATGGTTTGTGAATTCAGAAGCTATTCTCGAAACGCCATCCCCTCGTGTTGGNNTATGGGATGACTCGCAGTGGGTCAATAACCGATTCATACTAGAGCTCGTCGTTTTTGAGGATCGCCCCGCCCGCAGGGCTCGTATTTGGCAAACTCCGTTTGTTTACCAACCCGATACTGCAAGCTGAATCTTGGTTTTAGTTAGTTGTTTTGTGTTTTTTGAGGCGCTCGGAGAGGCGATAATCCTTTCCCCCCGGTTGACTCGGGACACTTTATTCCGCTGAACCATCCCAAGGTCGTTGCCGCCGAGCTCCTCAGTTTTTCGTGGGGAGCGGGAGGGGCGAATGAGAAGTAACCCCCAGCCATCGTGCGTCGACAAGGCGTGCAACGAAAAGGAGGAAATCCAAAGTCAACTGGGGATGAGNNCCGACTTCCATCCCGTCTCGTGGCCCGAGACTCCTTGTTCGTTGCAGGGTTCGTTATGCAGTCATCGGCAGATTGGGATTCGCAGATCTCAAAGACCGAGTCCAGTTTCGTAACCTTCAGTATCTCCTGCACTCGTCTGGTTGGATTCAGCAGCTGGAGATAAATACCAGCAGCCTGGAGCGCAATCAAAAGTCCTATTCCAGCCGCATCGATGGCATCAACGCCGCCCAGATCGAGAATGACATTGCGGCCACGATGCCGAACAGCCGCGCACAAAATGGCGGTCTCTTCGCCCCGCACAATCTTGCCCAAACATCGCAGAATCACGTCGTCATCCAACTCTTGGACAGTCACAGTCAGCATGGTCACCTCCTCCGGGACTTGGCTGGCAGCCCCGGCAACTACGGTGCCGGGACGGTTCATTGTAGGCGAACAAAAGGAGAATATCAAAGCAAAGTGGAAACAGCCCACGATTTGCCGGAGGTTCCTCGGCTCAGACCTTGGGAGTGGTGGCCGGGGCTGCATAAGAACCGCAACGCCTCCGCATGCCCTGGCGGAACTGATCGCGCTCCTCGGGAGTCATCTGCTCCCAGCGCTCGATCATGCGGCGACGCCAGTACATGTGCCGGCCAGGTCGGCCGTGGAATCCGCCAAACAGAATCTTGCTCAGAACCAAAAGGCCCACGGCTTGCCAGAAGTTGATCCCATGCCACCCGAAGATGGCCGGCGTCAGCCAGTTCCAGAGGCGCATGACAACAAACCCAAACACGGTGATGAACAAGACGGCAAAGAATGCGAACTTCAACCCCCGGGTGATCCAATTCTTTTTCATCTCTCTTGTCCTCATGATTTCGTATTACGGTTTCCTAAATTCGTTGCGAATAGCCTGCAGTCGCTCGCGTAAGTGAAGGACTGCATAGTGCTTGCGCGAAAGCAGCGTGTTCACGCTCGTGCCGGTTTGCGCCGCCAGCTCTTTGAAGCTCTGTCCCATCACCTCGTGGGCGATGAATACGTCGCGCTGCTCGTCAGGCAATTCGTCCAGAGCGGCATCCAGTTCTTCTAGCAGCACGCTCCGTGCGTAAGCTGCGTCCGGCCCGTCATCGGAAGAGGGAAGCAGCTCTTCCAATTGCAGCATCTCTCCACCCTCGGTGACCGTTGCCGGTTCGTTTCTCAGCGCCTCCCGTTTTTTCCTGCGAAAAAGGTCCGTAATCCGATTGCGGGCCACGCGGAACAACCAGGCGGTAACCTGCCCCACCGGCTTGACCATCCGGTAGGCTTCCACCAGCTCGTAGAAAACATCCTGCAGGACGTCTTCGGCGTCGGCGGCCGAGCCGAGACGTCTGCGGATGAAATTGCGGAGCCGAGTCTGCTCCCGATCGATAGCTTCCGCAATATGCCGGTCTTGCTCCGCCATCATCCCCGGTTTTCTCAGTACCTCTTCCATCTACTCTTGTAGACGAATGAGCGAGACAAATATTTTTGAAGACCTGCACATTTTTTTGTGGATCTCTCGCTAGCGCCGCTGTCCCGGCGGCGGTTAGCGCCGGCCGCGCGGATGGCGAGAGCCACCTCTGATAACCCTCGCGCCAGTCCCGAGGAGGGGTTCAGAAAGCGGCGGCCAATGCAACCGGGCCGATCCAAGGTTGCAGACNNCTCCTCTGGACCCAAATCAACATTGACGGGTATCTGCGGGCGGTGGTCGCGCATCGGACGGCAAGCCGAATCGGGGTCATGCCCCGACCGCATCGGCGATTTCCTTTCCACAAACTGCTCCGCTTCGGTAGACCCGGCCAATGCCGTAGTCGACGCCAGGCCGCCGCTGATCACCTGCTGTATCTGATCAAAGTATCCTGTCCCCACAAAGCGTTGGTGCTTCACTGCCTCGTATCCATATTGAG
>PKYX01000311.1:167-4117 GCA_003132825.1 Acidobacteriaceae bacterium | reverse complement strand
CGAAAGCGCGCCCGTGTGGTCGATATCGGAAGTGTAGGGTTGAGCGACGAACGGCAACGGCTGGTCGCCGGCTTTGATGGAACGCCAGTCCAGCGAAGATGAAATCTGCAGCACGGCGATTTTCTGCGGCGTTTGCGAATCGTTCCGCAGAGTGATCTTGCCGCGCACCCCCAGCCGCTGCTGCTCGGGTTCGACGCGGACATTCAGATCGTAGTTGGTGAAAGTGAACGCCTCACGATCGAGAGCGAACGCATTCACCACGGAGGCACAGAGAACACTGAGGAAATAAAAGCGGAAGGCGCGCAACTTCATTTCGCACCCGAGGACGCCTCTTGGTTTTGTGAGGGGTTTCGCGCGCGCCTCTGCCGCACAATTTCATACATCACCACCGCTCCCGCGACCGATACATTCAGCGAAGGCACTTTCCCCAGCATCGGGATCGAAACCAGAAAATCACATTTCTTCTTCACCAGGTCGTGCAGGCCTTTGCCCTCCGCTCCCAGAACCAGCGCGCAATCCATGTTGTAGTCGAGGGTGTCGTAAGTCTGCGGGCCGCGCTCGTCCAGACCAACCGTCCAAATATTGCGCTCCTTCAATTCTTCCACTGTGCGCGCGATGTTCGTAACCTTAGCAATGGGCAAGTGTTCGCTCGCTCCGGCAGAGGCCTTCGTGACCGTCCCGGTAACCGCGGCCGCACGACGCTCCGGAATTACAACGCCATCGGCGCCCGCGGCGTCGGCTGTGCGCAAGAGCGCGCCAAGATTGTGCGGATCTTCCACTCCATCGAGCACGACCACGAGCGAATAGTGCCCGCGCTTGCCGTCGACAACGTCGTCAAGGCCGCTGTATTGCTTGGCCGAAGTGACCGCGACCACGCCTTGGTGCGCGTTGTTTCCCGCCATGTCCTCAAGTTCCGCACGCGACAGAAAACGCACCGCAACCCCCTGCCGGCGGCATTCCTCGACCACGCGCTGCAGGCGAAGGTCGTGGCGTTCCTTGGCCACGCCCACCCACTGAAACGCCCTTCCGCGCGCCTTCAGCGCCTCGGCAACCGCGTTGATGCCGTAAATGTAATTCATGAGAGTTCAGTGTACCGGTTGGCCGCGGGTCGCGCGAGTTCGCGCCTTTTTGCGTCGCCTGACACTTCTTGCTATGCTGCTCGCTCGGCACGGTCCTGCTCGAGACCGGTTGCGCAACCGTGTTCCGACTGAAAAATGGGAGTCCCCTCATGATGGGTGGGTTCCGAGTTCGTAACCTGGGGGTGGGTATTTTCTGCTGCCTGTCCAGCTTGCTTTTCGGACAGGAGTTCTCGGCTGATTGGATTTCGACCCGGGTTCAGAGCAATGAAACTTCGACCCCGGGAAAAATCTATGTGGGCAAAGACAAAATACGCCTGGAGCCCAAAGAGAGTGGCGGCATGGCAGCCATGGGCGGAGTGATGATCGTGGATCTTTCTGCCCAGACTTCGGTGGTCCTGCTTCCGCAGCGGCATGCCTATATCGAAACCATGCCGGGGCGTGTTTCGCAGCATACTTTTTCCTTCTTCCGGCCGGCCGATATTGAGGACGCTTGCCCAGATTGGCAGAAACTGGCGCGCAAGCCTGGCGGCAGCTGCCACAAAGTGGGCCACGAGATGGTGAACGGCCGCGATGCCGTCAAGTACGAAGGCACTTCTGCCGATGGCGATACGGGCGATGTTTGGCTGGACACAAAGCTAAGATTTGTCGTGCAGTACAAAGGGAAAAACAGTAGCGGCGAGCTGCGCAATATCCAGGAGGGATCCCAGCCCGGCAGCCTGTTTGAAATTCCCCCGGACTATCAGAAAATGGATATGGGCGGCATGATGAATCATCCCACGCCGCCAAACCCGTGACCCCATGGCTTCGTTGACGCCCGCAAAAAGCGATCGCTATACTTCAGGCGGTGAACATTCGCACGGACCCATCATGTCTTTATCGGCCGTGATCGTCGATGATGAGCAACTGGCCCGCGATGAACTCGCTTATTTGTTGAAGGACATCGGCGATGTGGAGGTTGTAGCCCAAGGCAAAAATGGAGTGGAAGCGGTCAATCTGATCCGCGAGCACAGTCCCGATCTGGTTTTTCTGGACGTGCAGATGCCTGGCCTCGACGGCTTCGGCGTTATCAAGAAACTGCTCGATAAGAAAATTCCGCTGCCCAAGATCGTCTTCGCGACCGCCTTCGATCAGTATGCGGTCAAGGCGTTCGAAGTGAACGCGGTGGATTATCTGCTGAAGCCCTTCGACCGCAAGCGGGTGGCACAGTCGCTGCAAAAGGCGCGTGAAAAGATAGAGGTGGCGGGCGCTTCGTCCGACAAGTTCGAAGCCGTGATGCGCATGCTGGAGTCGCAAAAGCCACAGACTTCCAAGATTTTGCTCAAGGCTGCCGGCCGTCTTTTTCTGATTAATCAGAAAGATATCTGTTTCGCCTCGATCGAGGATGGAGTCATCACCGTGGTCACCAGCGGGGCCAGCGGGATGGAGGGTCAATCCAACTGCCGCACGCTCGAAGAGCTGCTCGATAGTCTCGATCCCAATTTATTCTGGCGCGCGCACCGCTCCTTTCTGGTCAACATCAACCGCATTAAGGAAGTAGTTCCCTGGTTCAAGAGCTCCTACCAGCTCCGCATGGACGACAAAAAGCAGACCGAGATTCCGGTCAGCCGGGCCCAAACCAAACGCCTGCGTGAACTCTTCGGCCTTTAAAAAAATTCCTTGCCGCCGAGCAACGGACAGCTGGGCAGGGCGCATCCCACGGCTTAATCCCTCGGTAACGCTCGATTTCTAGGCAGTTCGGATAGACTCAACTTTTGGGGTGTTGGTCTTGGGTCGAATGGAACAGACTCCGCAGCGCCGGGCATTCATCAGAGTTTCGTCTCTGATCTGCGTGTTGCTGGTGGCGCTGGTGGGATTCATCCAGGCGGTCCACGTCCATTTGGACGACAGCAAGCTCCCGAGCCACGAATGTTCCATTTGCGCCGTGGCGCATTCCGGAGTCGTGGGCCAGGCCTCATACCGTCCGGTCCCGGTCATAGTCCGCACGGTGCTCGTAGCAGCGCCCGATGCCACCGCTAAGTCTTCCGGCTTCCTCTTTTCTCTCCGCATCCGCCCGCCTCCCACAGTCTAGGGCTACCAACAAATCGGCCAAAATCCTATTTCATTGGTTCGTCAACCCTATTCTTTTTCCTTTTATGGGAGGAATCATGCTGGCTTCTTACAAGACGCCGCTGCCCGCGGCTTTTCTGCTGGTTTTCTATTGTGCGCTGGGTAGTGCGGCCTACGCGCAGTCCAGTTCAGCATCCCTGAACGGCACGGTCTTAGACCCTTCGGGCGCCGTGGTCGCCACCGCAGGGGTTACGATCGACAACCCGGTCAGCGGATTTCACCGCTCCGCCACGACCGACAAGGCCGGCAACTTCAGCTTCTCGAACGTGCCCTTCAATCCCTATCATTTGACGGTGACCGCGGCGGGATTCGCGCAGACCGCGCAGGATGTCGAGGTACGCTCGGCAGTGGCCGTGAATGTGAAAATCAGTTTGACCGTAGCCACCAGTAACAGCACAGTTACGGTCGAAGCTGGCGGCGATCTGGTCGAGAATGATCCGACCGGCCACACCGACGTCGATCGGGGCTTGTTCGACAAGCTTCCGCTCGAAAGCCGGTCCTCAGGGATAAGTTCACTGGTCACGCTGGCATCGCCCGGAGTGTCGGCGGATTCGAACGGGCTGTTTCATGGACTGGGAGACCACGCCTCGAACTCGTTTTCGGTGGACGGCCAGCCCATCACGGACCAGCAGAGCAAAGTCTTTTCGAACCAGATTCCCTTGGATTCGATTGAATCGCTCGAGGTGATTTCTGGAGCGCCCCCGGCGGAGTACGGCGGCAAGACAAGCCTGGTGATCGTGGCCACCACGCGCTCCGGCCAGGGAG
>PKYX01000311.1:0-143 GCA_003132825.1 Acidobacteriaceae bacterium | reverse complement strand
AACGGCCTGAATACGGGCCGCTTCCTGGACCCCCCGGAATTTGTCGTGATGCACGACCACGGCAACGAAGAAAACATTTTTGACCGTGTGGACTATCAGCTCTCGAGCAACGACTCGATTCACCTGAACTTGGGGTTCAGCCG
>PKYX01000045.1 GCA_003132825.1 Acidobacteriaceae bacterium | reverse complement strand
CTGGGATTTTCCAAAGAGCATCGCGACATTAACATCCGCCGCATTGGGTATGTCGCGTCGGAAATCACGAAGAATGGCGGGATCGCGATTTGTGCCCCCATCGCTCCCTATGACGCGACCCGCAAGCACGTACGCCAGTTGATCGAGCCCTTCGGGGGATTCATTCTGGTGCACATCGCCANNGCGAGCAGCGCGACCGCAAGGGGCTTTATGCCAAGGCGCGCGCGGGCATTCTGAAGGAATTCACCGGGATCTCCGATCCCTATGAAGCTCCAGAAGATGCGGAAGTCACGATCAACACCGGCGAACTGACACCCGGGGAAGCGGCCCAGGAAATCATTTTGCATCTGGAGCGCGAAGGCTTTATCGGAGTGAACCGGACGGGAGAATAAAGCGGACCGATTATGCCACTGCTGGCAACCAAAATCCTGGTGGGCTTTGTGGTCGGCGTGCTCATTGGCATGACGGGCGTGGGGGGTGGCGTTCTGCTGCTGCCGGTTCTGATTTTTGGCTTGAGGGTGCCGGCGATTGTGGCCGTCGGTTCCGACGCGCTGTTCAATTTCTTCACGAAAATTCCGGCCGGCCTGTTGCACCTGAAGAAAGATACGGTGCGTCGTAAGGTCGTGATCGCACTGGCTTGCGGGAGCGTTCCCGGCTCGATCGCTGGAGTCAAGCTGCTGATGCACATCCGCCACCTCTACGGGGATGGAGTAAACAGCTTTATCAAAACCGCGGTGGGCATACTGCTCATCGTGATTCCCACGCTGCTGCTGTTGCAGAAAAAAATCGAAGACCGAGTCGCCAATCGACCGCCCACCGCCAAGGGTTTCCTGGGCATGGCGCTGATCGGTCTGGTTGCCGGATTTTTGGTGGGCATGACCTCGGTAGGTTCGGGCAGCATCATCATGATGTTGCTGCTGCTGTTCTATAGTTTCCCCCCCAAGGTGAACGTCGGAACCGACATCGTGCATGCAGTAGTGCTTACCGGAGTCACGGGCTTGCTTCATTTTCGCTTGGGCAACGTCGATTCCAGACTCGTGCTGTCGCTGCTGATCGGCTCTATCCCCGGCGGGTTGATCGGTTCGCATTTAGCCACGCGGGTCCCCATGCTATGGTTACGGCGACTCCTCTGCGCCTTGTTGTTGATCACCGGAGCCCGCATGTTGTGGGCTTAATTCGGCTCGGCATGGTTCGGTCGTTATGCTTCAGGAGAAAATGGTCTCTTCTTATTCTTGCTCCGATATTCTGCGGCGCATCCAAGCCGCGCTGGACGCGGCTGGCACGGTCTTCGCACGCTATACACCGGGCGCGATTGAGACCGAATACAAGATCGGAAACGATCCGGTAACCGAAGCGGATCGTGCCGTGGACGCTTTGCTGCGCCAGAATTTGTTGCGCGACGGGGAAGGCTGGCTCTCGGAAGAGACCGCGGATGATCTTTCCCGCCTCGACAAACAACGAGTATGGATTGTGGATCCTCTGGATGGCACGCGCGAATTTGTGATGGGGCTGCCGGAGTTCTGCGTCTCGATTGGTTTCATGGAGGATGGCGTGCCGGTGGCGGGAGGAATCTACAACCCTGCCACGAAAGAAACTTTTCTGGGAGCGGTCGGCGCCGGCGTGCTCTACAACGGGCAGCCGGCTCGTCCCAGCCAGCGCAGCGCACTCGATGGTGCCCTCATCCTCGCCAGCCGCAGCGAGGTCAAGCGCGGCGAGTGGAAGCCGTTCGAGAATGGTTCCTTCAAAGTGCAAGCGATGGGTTCGGTAGCGTATAAGCTGGCGCTGGTGTCAGCGGGCTTCGCCGATGCGACTTTCACTTTGACACCCAAGAATGAGTGGGATGTTGTAGCCGGATCGGCCTTGGTTCGGAGTGCGGGCGGCTTCGTCAGTACTCTGGAGAAGACCAACCTGACCGCCAACCGCCGCAATCCTCTGTTGTCGGGATTGCTGGCGAGCGGACCTTTTCTGAAAGACCAACTGCTTGCTCTGGTGGAACCTCACATCCGGGCGGCCGAACAGGCTCGCTCGGCAGAGTGACCCCCTCCATGAATATTTGCGACGCTGCGTTTCGGCTCGAAACGCGGATCGTGCTCCCCGAGGAAGAAGTTCATCTCTGGCGGGTTGAGCTAGCCAGCGTGGCTAAGGGAGAACAGAGATGGGAACAAATCCTCTCCGGGGACGAACGGGCGCGGGCGGCGCGGTTTCATTTTCTCAGGGATCGTCAATATTTCACCGCGACCCGGGCTGTATTGCGGACGATCCTGGCTGGCTATTTAGCTTCCAATCCAGCGGATTTGGTGTTCCGCTACTCCGACACCGGCAAGCCATCCCTGAGCCCCGGCCACGTCGGCAGCCAGCTAGAGTTTAACGCTTCCCATTCGGGTGACGTTGCCCTGCTGGCCTTCGCTCAGGGACGGGCACTGGGAGTGGATGTGGAACTCGTTCGCGAAGATTTCGACCACGAAGCGATCGCCGGCCGATTCTTTTCAGAGCAGGAACAGCATCAGCTTGCCGCGCTCGCACCGGCAGAGAGATATCTGGGGTTCTTCCGTTGCTGGACCCGAAAGGAAGCCTACATCAAGGCGCAAGGAACTGGCCTGTCGCTTCCTCTTCACCAGTTTGACGTCTCCTTGAAACCGGGAGATGAGAATGCGTTGCTTTCGACCCGCCCTGATAATACTGAAGCGGCGAACTGGTCCCTGCGGGAAGTACCGGCCGGAGACGGCTACGCCGCGGCCCTGTGCGTGCGAGGAGGCGGATGGCGTTTAAAATCCTAGGTCAATTGGGTTGCAGTTCGCGATGGTCCGCAAACGGATGTGTAAAAGCTTGCGGGGCGTGGAAAGAATGAGCTCATGCTGCGCATTGATTTACACATCGTCGGGTCCGAAAGATTTGAAAACGCAAGTTTCGCCTTTATCCTTATCAATTTACAGTACAATGACCAGAACCGTGGTGGCACGGCACTTGCGAGTAATGAATGTTAATTCTTTCCGCGAGACGCCGAATCTAAATGCTGTAAATCCAAAACCAAAGAACTTTAGAGGTTCCCGCAATTGTCCGCTTCGACGAGTCATTTGAATGCGCCGCATGGCGGCGAACTGGTAAATCTGCTGGTCTCGCCGGAAAAAGCCGGCGAACTGAAGGCGCACTCGCGCCAATGGCCGTCGTGGGACCTTACGGCTCGGCAAATCTGCGATCTCGAATTGCTCATGAGCGGAGGCTTCTCTCCGCTGCGCGGCTTTATGAACCAAGCCGACTACGAAGGCGTCTGCCACCAGATGCGTCTGGCCAGCGGAGTCCTATGGCCCATGCCGATCACGCTCGATGTCGGCGAAGAATTCGCTAAGAAGCTCACGCCCGGCAGCAGCAAAGTCGCGCTGCGCGACGCCGAGGGCGTAATGCTGGCCGGGTTGCAGGTTGAGCAAGTCTGGCAGGCCGACCGCGCAGCCGAAGCCAAAGCAGTCTTTAATAGCACCAGCAAGGCCCACCCCGGCGCCGACTACACCATGAACAAGTCGAATCCGTGGTATGTGGGCGGGACGATCGAGGCAGTCCAGGCGCCTTCGCATTATGACTTCGGCACGCTGCGCTTCACCCCGGCGGAATTACGCGCGGAGTTTGCGCGCCTGGGATGGCGTCGCGTGGTTGCCTTCCAGACGCGCAATCCCATGCACCGCGCGCACGAGGAGCTCACCAAGCGCGCCGCGCAGGAATCTGGCGCGAACCTGCTCCTCAACCCGGTGGTCGGCATGACCAAGCCCGGCGATGTGGACCACTACACGCGCGTGCGCATTTACAAAGCGCTAATCGAGAATTATTACGACCCGAACACTACGCTGCTCAGTCTGCTGCCGCTGGCCATGCGCATGGCCGGCCCTCGGGAAGCCATTTGGCATGCCATCATCCGGCGGAACTTCGGCGCCAACCACTTCATCGTCGGGCGCGACCACGCCGGCCCCGGCAAGAACTCCAAGGGCAAGCCCTTTTACGATCCAGCCGCCGCCCGCGAGCTGCTCAAGAAGCACGGAGGCGAAATCGGCGTCAAATGCCTGCCCTACGAAGAAATGGTTTACCTGGCCGACGAGGACCGCTATGAGCAGGTCACCGACGTCCAGCCCAACCGCAAAGTCTTTTCTATTTCGGGCACGCAGGTGCGCGACAATTACCTGACCAAGGGCCGCCTTCTGCCGTCCTGGTTTACGCGTAAGGAAACCGCCGAGATCCTGAGTTCGGCGTACCCCGCGCGCAACAAGCAAGGCTTCTGCATCTGGTTCACAGGTTTGCCCAGCGCCGGCAAGAGCACCATAGCCGACATCCTGACGGTCATGCTGATGGAACACGGCCGGCAGGTAACCATCCTGGACGGCGACGTGGTGCGCACCCACTTGTCCAAAGGCTTGGGCTTTTCGCGCGAAGATCGCGACACCAATATCGTGCGCATCGGCTATGTGGCATCGGAGATCGTGCGGCACCACGGCGCAGTCGTCTGTGCGGCGGTAAGCCCCTATCGCGAGACCCGCAA
>PKYX01000342.1:197-7505 GCA_003132825.1 Acidobacteriaceae bacterium | reverse complement strand
TTCATCCAAGCTGATGGAGCACCGATAACCCGAAAAGAGTTGCGGGCTCTTTCTAAGGAGGATTTTAGTCATGACCGTTCTAACCCGTTGGGATCCTGTCCGTGAGTTCAGCACCCTGCAGGACCGCATGAGCCGGCTGGTCCGCGACTCCTTTGGCGATGGCCAAGAGGCGCTGGCCACGTCCAGTTTCGCCCCCGCAGTCGATGTGTACGAAGATGAGCATAGCGTCACCCTGAAAATCGAAGTGCCGGGCGTCGACGAAAAAGACATCGATGTCCGCATCGAGAACAACACCCTGACCGTGCACGGCGAGCGCAAGTACGAGGAGCAAGAGAAAGAGGAAAATTACCGTCGCATCGAGCGCCGATATGGCAGCTTCACGCGCTCTTTCACTCTCCCCAGCACGATGGACACCAACAGCGTTTCTGCCAATTACGACAAGGGCGTGCTGAAGATCCAGCTGGCCAAGAAGGCGGAATCGAAGCCGAAGCAGATCAAGGTCAACGTTGGCGGCGAAAAGCCAATCGAGCCCAAGAGCACCAGCAAAGCCGCGTAATTACGACGAGCTGCTCACCGCTATCCGGTCGAGCACAAGCACAATAGTGCGACGGGAGGTGGCTGCACAAACCGCCTCCCGTTTCTATTTGCAAGAGTTAGCTGGCAGCACTTAGCATTTGGTCAGGGCAACCGTACGGAGTGGCTAAGATGCCGAGTGCGAACCGCTAAATCCTGATTTGGAGTTCTCATGGCAATTCGTTGGGACAAATTCACAGTCAAGGCGCAGGAAGCGGTGCAGCGTGGCAACAACTTGGCCGCCGAGCATGGGAATGCCGAACTGCTCCCCTTGCACCTGCTGGCCGCGATGCTCGAAGACAAAGAAGGCATTGTGCCGCCGGTATTGGAAAAAATCGGTATCGGACCGCAGGCGGTGTTGAACGAGGTGTACCGGGCGATTGAAACCCTGCCCAAGGTCTCGGGCGGCGGCGTGGCGCAAACCACGATCTCCCAGGCTGCCAATCAGCTTCTCGAGCGCGCCTTCAAGGAAGCCGACAACTTCAAGGACGAGTACGTCTCGACCGAACACCTGTTGCTGGCGGTCACGCAAGCCAAACGCGACGCCGCGCAGGAAATCCTGGCGCGCCACGGCGCCACCCATGACGCCATTCTGAAGGCATTGACGGCAGTCCGCGGATCCCAGAAGGTCACCGATCAGAATCCCGAAGCCAAGTATCAGGCGCTCGAGCGCTATGCCCGTGATCTGACCGAGCAGGCTCGCCGCGGCAAGCTTGATCCGGTGATTGGCCGCGACGAAGAAATTCGCCGCGTCGTGCAAGTGCTTTCCCGCCGGACCAAAAACAATCCGGTGCTGATCGGNNCAGCGCATCATCTCGGGCGATGTGCCTGAGGGTTTAAAGAACAAGCGCGTAGTTGCGCTCGATCTGGGGGCCATGCTCGCCGGCGCGAAGTACCGGGGCGAGTTCGAAGACCGCCTGAAAGCGGTTTTGAAAGAGATTGAAGACTCCTCCGGGCAGATGATCCTGTTCATCGACGAACTGCACACGCTGGTCGGGGCGGGCGCGGCCGAGGGCGCGATCGACGCTTCCAATATGCTCAAGCCGGCCTTGGCTCGCGGCGAATTGCGTGCCATCGGGGCCACCACGCTGAACGAATACCGCAAGTACATCGAGAAAGATGCGGCGCTTGAACGTCGTTTCCAGATCGTTTTCGTGGGCGAGCCCAATGTAGAAGACACGATTGCCATTCTGCGTGGCTTGAAAGAGCGTTACGAGGTGCATCACGGCGTCCGCATTAAGGATTCGGCCATCGTAGCGGCGGCGACTCTGTCGCACCGCTACATCTCCGACCGCTTCCTGCCCGACAAAGCGATCGACCTGGTTGACGAAGCCGCGGCGTCGTTGCGCATCCAGATTGATTCCCTTCCGACCGATATCGACCAGCTCGAACGCCGGGCCACGCAGCTCGAAATCGAGAAGCAAGCGCTGAAGAAAGAAGACGACCGGAATTCCAAAGAACGGCTGGCGGTCATTGACAAAGAACGGGCCGAGATCCGCGAAAAAGCCAATACGCTCAAGGCCAAATGGAAACAGGAGAAAGACCTCATCGCCCGGTCCCGCCAGATCAAGGAGAGGATCGAGCAGTTGAAGATCGAAGAGCAGGCCGAAGAGCGCAAAGGCAACTTGCAGCGCGTCGCCGAGATCCGTTACGGTCTGCTGCGCCAGGCAGAAGAGGAACTCAACCAGCTCACCTCCCAAATGGACGGCAAAGGGCATCGCATGCTCAAAGAGGAAGTGGACGAGGAGGACATCGCCCGAATTGTCTCCAAATGGACCGGAATTCCCGTGTCGAAAATGCTCGAGGGCGAAGTCAAGAAACTGGTTACGATGGAACAACGTCTGCGCCAACGCGTAGTCGGCCAGGACGCGGCCCTGGAGCGGGTAGCCAACGCCATTCGCCGCTCGCGGGCCGGACTGAGCGATCCCAAGCGCCCCATCGGCTCGTTCATTTTCCTCGGCCCAACCGGCGTCGGCAAAACCGAACTGGCTCGCGCCCTCGCCGAATTCCTGTTCGACGACGAACGCTCCATGGTGCGTGTCGACATGTCCGAGTATATGGAGAAGCACGCCGTTTCGCGGCTCATCGGCGCGCCTCCAGGCTACGTCGGCTACGAAGAAGGCGGCCAGCTCACCGAGCAGGTACGGCGTCATCCCTACGCGGTCGTCCTGTTCGATGAAATCGAAAAAGCCCATCCTGATGTTTTCAACGTCTTGCTGCAAATGATGGACGACGGCCGCCTCACCGACGGCAAGGGTCGCACTGTGGACTTCCGCAACACGGTCATCATCATGACCTCAAACCTCGGGTCGTCCTTCTTGCAGGCTGAGGGTCTGAGGTCGGAACAAGAGTTCGATGAGGCGTCCAAACAGGTCATGCATGCCCTGCACAGCCACTTCAAGCCCGAGTTCCTCAACCGCGTGGATGACATCATCATCTTCCGCCCGCTCGGCAAGGAGCAGCTGGTCAAAATCATCGAGCTTCGTCTCGAGGATGTGCGCCGCTTGCTGGCTGAGCGCAAGATTTCCGTCGAGCTCACCGACGCCGCCAAGGATTTGCTGTTCACCGAAGGCTTCGATCCGAACTTCGGCGCTCGTCCGCTGAAGCGGGCCATCCAGAAGCTNNGGAAAAATGATGGTCACCGTGAGCCAGCGAGTCGGGGAGGAAGCGCCGGCAAAAGCTCGCTCATGACCGCATCGAGACCAGCCGCGTCGGCTGTCCTTCGGCGAACCGTTTTGGACCGCCATCGGCTCCGGACTGGGAGGAGATGAGCGTTCGCGCTACGCGACTTTCGCCTCTGTAATTCCCGGTCCCATCGGCTTCGATCCCGCGAAGCCGTAGTACATGATGTACAGGTAGCAGATCGCCGGCAGAATGAACGAGTGGTGAATTCCGATCCGATCCGCCAAGGCTCCCACCGCCACCGGTACAATCGCTCCGCCCACGATGGCCATGATTAACATGCTCGAGCCCTTGCTGGTCACCGGCCCAAGTTCCGCAATCCCTGAAGTGAAAATACTGGGGAACATGATGGAGTTGAACAGCCCCACTAGGATAATGCTCCACATGGCAACGTGTCCGAACGTCAGCATCGAGACGCAGACCAGCAGCAACGCCAGAATCGCCGCCGTGCCCAGCACCAGGCCGGTACGAAGTTTCTGCAGGATTGCCGATCCAATGAAACGGCCAATCATCGCGCACAGCCAGTACAGAGAAACGTAACCCGCAGCCACCTTCTCCGTAATGTCGCCGATATCCTTCTGGCTGAAGTAATTCACCAGAAAACTGCCAATCGACACTTCTGCTCCCACGTAGACGAAAATGCCAACCGCGCCCAGCACGAGATGGCGGTATTTCCAAACGCTGGCGGTCGCTTCCCCCTTATGGTGCACGGCGGAGGAGATGACCGGCAGCTTATAGGTCGCGATGGCCAACCCTAACAGCACAGCAATGAGCCCGAGCCCCAAATAGGGCAGCTTTACCGACGAGGCCTGTTGGACGCGGAACGCCTGCAGCGCATCCGCCGACAATTGCCGCACGGCGCCCATGTTCGGAGCCGCCGTCAGAATGAACAGACCTCCGAGGTAGGGTGCGATCGTGGTTCCGAGCGAGTTGAACGCCTGCGTCAGGTTCAGACGGCTGGAAGCGGTTTCCGGGGGCCCGAGCACGGCAACATACGGATTGGCCGAGACCTGCAGAATCGTCATGCCCGCGGCCAGAACGATCAGAGCCGTCAGAAAAAGGGGGTAGGAAGGAACCGTGGCCGCCGGAATAAACAAGAAGGCGCCCAGCCCCATGGTGAAGAGCCCCACAACCATCGCCCACTTGTACCCGATCCACTCGATCACCTGAGCTGACGGCAGGGAGAAGACAAAGTACGCCGAGAAAAAGGCGAATTGGATCAGCATGATCTGGGCATAGTTCAAATCGAAGATCGGCTTCAGGTGGGGAACCAGAATATCGTTCAACGCGGTCATGAAACCCCACATGAAGAACAGCGTGGTCACGATGGCCATCGCTTTCTTGTCCGTAACGGGTGGCGCGGCGACGGTTGCAGTCTGGCGATTCACATTTGCGATTGCCATAGGGGCAAGCCCTCCAGGGCGTTCTAGCATGCCTCGGGCGATGTTCTAGAAAATCGTTTTTTCGGCGAGTCTCGCTCGACCGCCCGAAGCCGACAGCATTGTATACGGAATCTTCTTCCCGGGAAGGAGTTACCGAGGTTCGCGGACCCCGCGGTAGGTAAAGGCCTCTGCGACGGGAGCCTGCAACAGATACTGCAGAATCACCACTCGCCCCATGATTCCCAGCCCGCCCCATGCCAGCTTCGAGAAGCGAAAGTCCACCACCGCACTGGAGACATCGGGCAGAAGAGCAACCATCCCGGCCAGCGCGATGCCGATCGCAGCCCAGCGCGCCCAGTTGTGCAGCCCCCAGAGGCCAGCGCCGACGCCGAAGCCAACCGCCGCCGCGAGCAAGAACATGAACGGGCCGGCGAGTTCGAGTCCGCCCAGCAGCGCCGATCCGAGCATCATTGAAACCGCTCCTGGCCTGAGCAGCATGATCGCACCGAGGAAAAGAAGATAGATCGCAGCCAGAACGAACACGCTCGCGATGGCGTTCGCTCCGGAGAGGCGCGGCGGTGGGGTGGGTTCGCCAAACACAGGATTTCGACCGCAATTAAACCTTTGCCATTGGGAGCTCCGCAGGAGCAGTGAATCCCCGCCGGCGGTTCTTAGGCCAGGTCGAACAGAAGGACTTCGGCTTCGTCGAGGCCCTTAATGCTCAACTTCTGCTCGTCGCTCACGGCCGCGCCGTCGCCCTGCCGTAGCTCCTTGCCGTTCAATTCGACCGCCCCCTTGGCCACTTGCAGCCACGCATAACGGTCTTTCCCCAGCTCGTGCGCGGTGTCCTGGCCAGGTTCCAAGAGCGCAACGAAGAGCCGGGCATCCTGATGGATCGTGACCGATCCGTCTTTCCCATCGGGCGACGCGATCAAACGCAGCTTGCCACGCTTCTCCGCTTCCGGAAAGGCCTTCTGCTCATAGCCAGGCTGATGTCCCGGCCGGTCCGGAAGAATCCAAATTTGCAGCAGATGGGCCGCCTCGGTTGGCGAGGGATTCGCCTCGCTATGCCGCACCCCCGTGCCCGCACTCATCCTCTGCCCATCGCCTGGCCGAATGATCGACCCATTGCCCATACTGTCTTTGTGCTCCAACTCGCCTTCGAGAAGATAGGTAATGATCTCCATGTCGCGATGCGGATGCATGGGGAAGCCGTGGCCCGATGCGACCCAATCCTCATTGATCACGCGCAGAGAGCGAAACCCCATGTAACGCGAATCGTGGAACTGGTCGAAAGAAAAGGTATGGTGGGTATTGAGCCAGCCGTGGTTGCCCCCGCCCCGCTCGTCGCTATGCCGGATCGTGATCATGACTGGAATCCTCGTTATGACGACTATTTCCCTTAGATGTCGAGCCGCCAAAAAGGATTCCGTGGAGTGCGGGGTTGCGCCCGAGCGGCACCGACCGAACTTGAGAGACATACCGGGGGAATCGGCCTGGATTCGGGGCTTTTGCGAGGAGGATCCGCTAGTTCTTCTCCGTCTTGGTGGTGGATGACTTCGATTCGGTCTTGCTTTCTTTCGACTTGCCGTCCTTCTTGGACGCCGAGTCTTTGGCAGAATCCTTGGAGGCCGAATCTTTGGAGGCCGAATCTTTGGACGCCGAGTCTTTGGAGGATTCGTTATCCGAGGACGAAGAAGACGATCCTGAAGAGGACTTCTTAGGGTAATCCGTCACATACCAGCCCGATCCCTTAAATTGTACCGCCGGCGCGGAGATCACCAAGGCGACCGGTCCGCGACAGTCCGGGCACTTCTTCATGTGGGGATCGGAAAACTTCTGGATCTTTTCAAAGCGGTGATGGCACTTCTTGCACTCGTACTCGTAAAGTGGCATGGGCTCCTGAAATGCAGTCTTGGCCTTGGGGTGAAGCACGGGGCCCGACCCTACACTAAACGGCTCAACTCAAACCCGGGCTTTAGGCTCGGAGGGGCTTCGTTGCAGCGTCTCCTAGCCAGTGTTTCTCCGCCTCTAATTCTAGGGATTGCGCCAATCTCCGTCAATTCATAGGCTGGATGCCAGCGCCGCGGCCGATGATAGACTCGCCACGATGGTTGGCCGACAAAAGGGTCGCGAAGAAAAAACTTTGCATGCCGACAGGCCGAATCAGAGCACGCTGGCGCCCGGTCTCTACCTGGTTGGCACCCCCATCGGCAACCTGGACGACATCACGATTCGGGCGCTGCGAGTGCTGAAAGATGCCGACGTGATCGCTTGCGAAGACACACGCCACACGCAAAAGCTGCTGAACCATTACAGCATCGCAACCCGCACGACCAGCTACCACGAACACAATGAGGTAACGCGTGCCCCGGAGCTCGCCGTCGAACTCAAACAGGGCGCACGCATTGCTCTGGTGAGCGACGCCGGCATGCCCGGCATCTCCGATCCTGGCTTTCGGCTGATTTCACTGGCCATTCGGCATCATTTGCCGGTCGTGCCCATTCCCGGCGCATCGGCATTTCTGGCGGCCCTAATAGCCAGCGGCCTGGCGACCGATTCCTTCCGCTTCAGCGGATTCCTGCCCGCCAAGCGCGGCCGGCGGCGGCAGTTGCTCGAAAGCATCCAAGCCTCTCCCCGCACCCAGGTTTTCTACGAAGCGCCGCACCGC
>PKYX01000342.1:0-160 GCA_003132825.1 Acidobacteriaceae bacterium | reverse complement strand
AGGCGGACGAGGGCGCCGCTCGTGAGGAGACCGGGCACTCTGTGAGGACGGGCGCCCCCACCCGCCCTACGATTCGCCAGCGCATGACCGAGATCATGGCGGAGCAACCTCTCGACGAGAAAACCGCTCTAAAGCAAGCGGCCAAGGAGCGAGGAATTTC
>PKYX01000073.1 GCA_003132825.1 Acidobacteriaceae bacterium | reverse complement strand
AGACCACCGCGACAATTACCGTTAGGTCCGCAGCGGAACTACGGACAAGACCGGATTGCGATTGCCCGGCTCAGCAGCTATTTTCAGAGACGGGGAGACACGGTGCTAGTCGGGGAATGCGGGGGGGGGCGGCTATGGATTTGCGAAGATCTGTTCTTATCGTTTGTTCCGATCCTGAATGCTCGAGCATGCTGCTCGGCGTGATCGAAGACTAAGGGCTGGAGGCGAGCGCCGCCGCCGATATCCGCCAGGCTCGCACCCATCTGCAAGAACCGGATCTATCGCTCGTCCTTTGTGAGAGCAATCTTCCGGACGGCAGTTTTCGCGATCTGTTCGATGCTTCGCCGTTACGAACCTCTCCGCTGCGCTTCGTGGTTCTGCTTCGCGATGAAGACGACTATTCCGAAGCGATGCGGCTGGGGGCGTTCGAAGCCATCCCGACTCCATGCCGCCGTTCCGATGTCCAATGGACGATGATTCGCGCGTTGCGCAAGCCAGAGAACCGGGCGCAGTTGAGTTGAGGGCTGATCGAGGCTTGCGGGAAGATCAATTTTGGCCCCTTCCGCCGGCAGCCGCGGCGGAAGGTATTCTATTGTGGCTGGCCGACTTCCGAAAGTTCAAGGTTTGGGTATACCGACGCCACCGTAGGCCGGTGGTCTAGGACAAGCGCCGCGCAGCTTTCCGGTCCGACCGCAGAACCGAGTAGGTGCTGGCTACGTTTCTGGTCGACTAGGGCTGGCGATCGGGGAGCGGGTGGGGGGCACAAGGGGCTGGTACTCTGATCGGCCGGGGAGAGGTTTTTTCCTTGGTCGTCGATTCCGTTCCTTTCCGGGATATCCCGGGCCGCCGGCAAAGAACGCGATTCCGAATCCGGCCTGGACAACTTTGGGGCCAGGTACCACGCGCGAGCCTAGGGTGGTTCCTGACGCCTTGATTGGGCGGCGAAGGCTACAGCCGTCCCATAGGCGGCTTTCGGTGATCGCAGACCCTGAATCTGACAGCTACGTCCGCCACCACCCTCTTTCCAGATCGATCCAGATGGGCACTGCTCCGCGCCAAAAGTCGGCAATCGACAGACTGGCGAATTAATATCCTGAAGGATGGGGACAGCGAATGTTTGGTTGTTCCAGAGACACCACGTGATCGATCGGAATCGCTAAGGCTTCGTCTAGACTCTTCTTGCCAACTACACTCTTCCTACTAGCTACTCGGAGGGTTGCCATCCCTTGAACTTCCTTCAGGAATACATAAAGTCCGTCTCTTCCAAGGATTCTTACGTGATCTCCGTGTGTCACGGTAGTCTCCTTGCGCCTCTCAGGGGCGCGGGCAAACAGGGGAGGCCAACTTCCTCACGCTGGCGACAGAACTCTTGCGGAATTGGGGGAGATTTCAAAACGCAACTACCGCTGCCCGGCTCGGTTGGGGTTAATGTGATCCGCAGATGCAATAAAAGAGCATGCAGATTTATCCTGGCTGCCGCCGTGCGCGCGCCGCTTGCCATGCGTGCTGGTGAAATCGATAGCGGTGACCCTATGGTCCGGGCGGTGCATGGGAATGGGGTGTCGCCATTCGGCCATTCATCGGTGAGGTTGTTTAAGAATCGCACACTTCATGGTAGTCCTTCCCATGCTGTCTTACCCCTGGGAAAGAGGTGTGCAACCTTCGGGCAGAAAGGCTCGGCCGACAACTGGCAAGGAACCGTAAACTGTTCCGTTTTGCACAGACCGCCAGCGGTGCCGCCTGTTATGACCTGGGCTAGCTGCCGAAGGTGGAATTCGCTGAGCTGGCCGGGGCTGTCTGGATAGAACGCCGCCGAAGACACACGTCGCCCGGTCTATGGCAGAAAGCCCATTGGTTGCGACGGAAAAATCGGAAAGTAGCTAATGTCGCCAGTAAAAACGCAGGAACCGTTATTTTGCCTTCAGTGCACCAAGCCCCTAATGTTGTTTCCCGGCCTCGTGTTTGAAGTGAGTGACCACACCGGCGTGTTCTTAGGCTATCTACATAAGGATTGTTTGGCCAATTGGAGGCAGAAAAACCCCGGCTGCACCGTAGGACCTCTCACTAAACCGAACGATTGAGGCTCCCCCCGGGGATCTACTTCACCTTGGTGGGACGGGTGGCTCATCTCGACCTGCATCTCGGCCTGCTACTCGGCCACCGCGATCACTGTCAGCCCGCCTTCCGGAAAATGAAAGTGGACCGGAAGGCCGCCATCCGTTTATTAAATCTTTCGATTGATTGGGTAATCTTTTGGCTCTCCCAGACCACATTCAGCACATTCTGGGCTGTCGCGCCGGCTCGCAGGCGACCGCCCGAGCCGCCAAAGGCTACGGTTTACGCTCGGTGGAGCTCCACTAAGCTTAAGATTATAAAGGCCTTACTGTGAATTGCATCGCCGATACAATCTACAGTAACTATGCGCTCCCCGTGGCTTCATGGTATGAATGGAAGTCGAGGCGTCAGCAATACAAGTTCCAAACACTGGAATTCCACAACCCAGGGGAAACGATGCAGAGAGAGAAAGGCTTTTCACTGATTGAGCTGTTGATCGTGGTAGCGATCATTCTCATCATCGCAGCCATCGCGATTCCAAATCTATTACGGGCGCGCATTGCGG
>PKYX01000087.1 GCA_003132825.1 Acidobacteriaceae bacterium | reverse complement strand
TTTAGCACTAGATCTAGATCCAAGACGACGGACAGCAGCGTCGGTCAGTGTCGGTCCCGCACGCTCTGTTTGTCCGAACTAGGCGGTCAGTTCGTGTTCGGCGCCGCGGAATAGGGCGCGCATGGCGCGCACGACCAAACGCGTCAGCAGGACGATGATTACGATGAAGCTTGTGGCGAGTGTGCCGGCCAGGTAGGGATGGCGCGTGGCTAGCCAGGTTAGGGAGATGGCCAGGACGTCTTCACCCACGCTAAGACTGATGTTCGAGAAGGGTTCGGGGGAGGGGGTTACCGCGGCGCGGGCTGCGGTCTTGCCGCTGTGGGCGATCAGGGCTACGAATGCACCCAGCAGCGTGGCCAGGAGTTGGTGCGCGGGGGAGAGTTGGGCGGTTGCCTGGTAGGCCAGAAGGCCGGCTACGGGGACGCGGATAAAGGTGTGCAGGGCGTTCCAGAGCAGATCGAAGGCGGGGATTTTGTCGGCGAAAAATTCGATGACGAACAGGGTGAGGCTGGCGGCGATTACGGGCCATCCCGCCAGCAATAGCAGGCCTGGGGGGAGAGGAAGATGGCCGAAGCGGGCCAGGAGGCCCAGGACGGCGATTGTGGCGTAGAGATTCAGGCCGGCGGCGAAGCCGATTGCGGCGAGCAAAGCGAAGAGTTCGCTGGGCGGGATTTGGAGGACGTTGAGCATCGGTTACACCGAGTGGGTTCGAAGCTCATGATAGTGCTTCGAACCTTAGTGAAGCGAACTCAGTTTCAAGCCCGGGAAGCCTTGATCAGGCGCTGCCGGGCTTCGCCCGGCAGGACAGCGCGAGGGCGCCTGTTCCCACATNNGCTAGGTGAGTGTTCTAAATACTACGGGCCGCTCTGCGGCGGCGGAGCGGCCCTCAAGCTTTCGCGTGGCTATGGTTTACAGCGTAGACTCGATCTCGAAGCCCCAGGCTTCCAGAAGAGGCTCGGGGATGTACTTGGAATTTTTGTTGCGGCGGGCCCACTCGCGCAGGCGGGTGGAGCGCACGTACTGGTCAGGGGTGAGCTTGTATTCCTTNNGTTCTTGTTGCGGCGCGCCCACTCGCGCAGCCGGGTCGACCGTAGATATTGATCGGGGGAGAGCTTGTACTCGCGAACAACCTGCTCGAACTCGGTGATGGTCGGGACAATTGGCCCAATCGGTTCGGGCTTGCCCCAGTTGGGATTTCCGCGTCGCTTGGCCATGAAAAATGCCTTTCCACTTAGGGGATGAAACCGCAATTTCCTACCACGATAACTATATGATTCTCCGTGTCGCCTACAGGATTCAACTGGAACGCGGGATTCGCGGGAACAGAATTGGACCGCAGACTGATCCGAACGCAAAGCTAATCGGAGATCCGAGAGCTTACAGTGAACAGCAGCTAAAGTCAATGGAAATCTCCCGGCGGAATGCGAGCTGTAGGGCTCAACCACCTAAAAACAAAACACTTATGCTTCCGATAGGGGGTTGCTGGGGTGGTACCGGCCGACCCCAGGGACGGCCGCAGGGGGCATTCTGACGGAGGCGCGGTGGGATTGCGGAGTGGGCCAGGGTGGGGTCCTGTTCCGGTCAGGCGAGTGGCTGATTACGTCGGTAACTAGACCTACGGGAGGAGACATTGATCACTGCAGTCGATAGACATAGAGTGCAGACAGGGAGTTCCGCAGAGCGGTCCCAGGCGGCGTCAAATGCCCGCGGAAGCTATCCGGCCTTTCATTCGGGCCCTGCAGTAGGAGCCCTGAAGTCACGGCATGGAGATGGGTTTAGCATGAGTCTGAAAGCGTTGTTGCTGTGTTCGGACGCCAAGATCGTACGGGTATTGCGCCGTGTGCTGGGCGATCTGGAGATCGCAGTGGAGTTGTGCGCCGACGGGGATAGCGCGTTGCGCAAGCTGACACGGGAGCGGTTTGAGGCAATCATTGTGGATTGCGCCGACGACGGCGCCAACGCTGTGCTGCGCAGCGCGCGCAGCGCTCCTTGTAACAAACGGGCGGTTGCGGTCGCCATTGTCGAACCTATTGTCGGCCTAAAGGCCGTGTTTGATGTGGGAGCGCACTTCGTGTTGTANNTACAAGCCGGTATCCAGTGAACGCGCCAAGTCCAGTTTTCGGGCGGCGCGGGCGTTGATGAAGAGCGAGCGGCGGCGCAATGTGCGAGTCGCCGTGCAGATTCCCGTGGTGATGCGCAGCGCCGGAGCGGACGACAATATGCGGGTGACGACCGTCGACTTGAGCGAGGGAGGTATGGCGGTCAAGATCCAGCGCGGACGGCGGCCTGCAGGACGCTGGCAGATCGCCTTCACCTTGCCTGGAGCGCAGACTTCTCTGGAACTTCCCGCTGAATTTGCCTGGGAAGGGACNNCGGGCGTGCGCTTCCAACAGATCTCGCCCGAAGCAACGCTGGAACTGCGGGAGTGGCTCAGACAGAACTCTCCTGAAGTGGAACAGGACGATCCGCCGATCCGTTGCCAGCTTACCGATCTGAGCCTAGGCGGATGCTATCTGGAGTTTTCCTCGCCTTTTCCCGCGACCAGTCGTGTGGCCCTATTCATGCGCGCCGGCGGGGTGGAAGTGCGGGCTCAGGGAGTGGTGCGGATTATGCATCCGGACAAGGGGATGGGTATCGAATTTACCCAGGCCACTCCGGAACATCGCGCTGC
>PKYX01000427.1 GCA_003132825.1 Acidobacteriaceae bacterium | reverse complement strand
TGGCCTTGGTGACCCAGCCGAGGATCAAACAGTTCATCAGCAGGCCGAGGTAAAGGGCGCGAAAACCGCGCAGGAAAGCCGCGGGCTTGCCCGAGTAGCGCATCTCCGCGAACTGTACGTCGGTGAGCAGGCCCGAGCNNCGGCGATCCCGAGTTTGTAGACCAGACCGGTGACGAGCAGGGGGGTATCGGCGGCGAAGGTGGTGGCCACCATGGAGGTGCCCGCCAGCCACCAGGAGACGGAGCGTCCGGAGACAAAGTAATCGTCGATGCTTTTGCCCGAGCGGCGGCGAAAATAGAGGCCCAGGA
Organism: Acidobacteriaceae bacterium; assembly: GCA_003132825.1. Classification (GTDB taxonomy): domain Bacteria; phylum Acidobacteriota; class Terriglobia; order Terriglobales; family Acidobacteriaceae; genus PALSA-270. The sequence goes on along the minus strand of PKYX01000427.1, from coordinate 8,048 downwards.
TCAGGGTGATGGCCAGATAGCCGACGATGGCCGACCAGTCGAGGAAGGTGAAATTCATGGCGCTCGAGAGGATACCACTAGGCGGCCCACGGCGAAGGAAAGGTCGCTCGGCTTGCCGCTATGGCGGTCGGGAAAAGTTTCCGCGCTCCGCCGGCTAACCCGTGTACAGCAGCTCGACCACGGTGCAATCATCATTGAGCGGTTGACCGCTGCAGAATTCGGTGACGGCGGCAAAAATATCTTCCAGGCCTTGACTGCGGGCCGCCACGGCTTCCAAACGCTCATTGTCAAAAAAATCGCCGCTCGGATTCTCGGCTTCGGTGACGCCGTCGGTCACCAGAACCAGGCGGTCGCCGGGATGGAGATAAGCCCGGTCGCTCTCATAGACAGCGTCGGCGATCAGCCCCACCGGCATATTGCCGTGGCTTGGGCGAATCACTTCGCGATTGCCGAAAATCAGCAAAGGCTGCACGTGCCCGCAGTTGACGTATTCCAGTTCGCCGTCCTGGCGCAGGCGGGCAATCACCAGGGTGGCATATTTTTCGCCGATTTCCTTGTGGGTAAAGAAACTATTGACCGCGGTCACGATCTCCCGCAGCCCCATTCCGGCATGCAGTTGGGAATAGATCATGCCCTGCAAGGTCGATGCCAGCAGCGCCGCCGACACACCCTTGCCGCTGACATCGGCCAGAACCACCGCCAGCCCCTCCTTGGTATTCACCGCATCGAAGAAGTCGCCGCCAATTTCCTTGCAAGAAAGATTCTTTCCCACCAGGCGGGCAAAGGGAACTTCGGGAATGGTGACGACCATCAGGGCTTGTTGGATTCGGGCGGCGATCGATAACTCCTGCTGGTAGCGCCGGGCCGCGTCCTCGGCCTGCACCAGGCGCGCGTTCTCGATGAGCGAGGCCGCCTCGGTCGCGATGGCCCGCAAGATATCGCCGCTCACCCGGGAAATATCTCCGGAAGCAAAGCGCGAATCCATGTAGAGCGCGCCCATCACTTCCCCCAAGGCCACGGGCGCATCCTTGTCGCGGCTGGTGTATACCTGGGGCTTGCGGAGGGGGACGCAGATGACGGTGCGCAGATCAAAGGCCACGATGCTCTGCCGGCCGGCCAGATCGAGCGAGCGGCTGGTATCGGTCACCAGGAACTCGGAGTTCGATTTCAGGGCATCGTCCAGAATGGAATGCGAAATCGTCTTGTCGTCGAGCAGGGCCTCGCCCTTCGAGGTGCGGCCGGCCGCCAAGCGCAGCTTGCCGTCCTCGTTATTTTTCAGAAAGATGTAAGCTCGTTCTCCGCGCGTCAGGGTCAGAGTGGTTTCGAGTAGCGTCACCAGAATCTCGTCGAGCACGCCGGTGGTATTGAGCTTGCGCGCCGCCTCGAGAAACAGCGTCAGCTTCTCGAGGTCGGTTGAGGTGGCCGAGATTTGGATGCCGGAAATCTGGCTGAGGAACTCGCGGGCGGTGTTGTTGGTCGAGCCCTGAAGCGGATTGAAGACCACATACACGGTGTCGCGGACGCCGAACTCCAGGCGGTCGCTGCGCTCGAGCTGGTGGCGCTGCACCCGTTCCCCGTTCACGAAGGTTCCGTGCTTGCTCCCCTGGTCAACCACATAGAACTGCCCATTTTCAGAAACAATCAGGGCATGATCCCGCGAGACCCGGGGATCGGGAATGGCCAGGTCTTTATCGGCTTTGCGTCCGACGGCGAAGGGACTGCGGTCAAGATTGATTTTGCGCTCGGAGCCGTTCTGCACGAACACCAGCATGGGAAATATGCCCGATCCCGGTTCCGAACCTGGTCCCGTGATGGTTGAAAAGCCCATGGCACACCCGCCTCCGATCCTTCGGTTGGTCTTCGGTTGGTCTCCCGGCGCTCGACGAAGACCGTCCGGAGCCGCAACGTGGAAGCCTACCGCGTGCGTCGAAGCAATGCAAGCCGCAGAAATCGCCTGCGAGCAGCCGGGAACGCGGAGTTCCGGGGGGATGGGTGGGTGCGCGGGGAGCGCTGCCGGCCAACCGGAACACGCCCCTACCCGGGGGCGCACCAACCCCTATATGCTTACGGCACTATGCGCCCGAACCTCCCGAAAGTGGCGAGAAATCTGCTTCTGCTGCTGGCGCTGGCTGCCCTCCTCGGACTCCTCTCTCGGCGGTTCGCAGCCGCCCAAAACGGCACCGACTTCCCCGAGTTCTATGCGGCGGCCAAGATGGTCGGCGAGGGGGCGGGCCGCCAGCTTTACGACCCGGCGGCGCAGGACCGCTTCGAGATCCGCTATGCCGGCCGCACCGGCACTTATTTCAATCATCCGCCCTTCGAGGCCCTGCTCTATTGGCCGCTGACGCGCTGGCCGGTGGAGGGCGCCTACCTGGTGTGGAGCCTGCTGAATGCGGGGTTTCTCGCGCTGGTCGCGCGGCTGCTAGCACCCGAGGTCTTTCCCAACCGTGACTGGCGAGTGCTGCTCGTCCTGTTTTTTCTCTTTGTGCCGGTTCTACTCAACTTTCTGCAGGGCCAGGATTCCCTGCTGTTGTTGCTACTGCTGAGCCTGGCCTTGGCGGCGCTCCAGCGGGAAAAAGAATTCGCCGCAGGTTGCCTTCTGGCCTGCGGCCTATTCAAGTTCCATCTGGTCGTTCCCCTGGTCATCGTGCTCTTGGCTCGACCGACAGCTCGACGGGAAAAGAGACTGGCCACCGGTTTCCTGTGCGCCGGCACCCTGCTGATTGCGATCTCCGCTGCGGTTTCCGGTTGGGGTTTTTTCTCTGCGTATGCGCGGTTCCTGCTGCGTCTCGGAAGCTTGCCTCTGGCCGGTATTCATCCCGAGGAGATGGCGAACCTGCGGGGACTGGCGTCTTTGTTTTCCCTGGCCGCGCCGGCGCGCTACGCTCTGATTCTGGCCGGTTCGCTCATCGTGCTCTCGGTCGCCATACTCGGTCAGCGACAGGCAAGCCAAGAAGGGGGGGCGACGGCCGAGTTGGCTTTCGCCAATGCCGTCAGCGCAGGCGTTCTGGTCGGATATCACTTGAGCCCGCACGACCTCAGTGTATTGCTGCTCCCCATGGCCTTGCTTCTCCACTCCTGGCGCAGGACGAATATGAATTGGAGCGGGGCGACGAACGGGAAGACGACTAGCGGGATAGTAACGAGCGGGATAATGAGGAGCGGGATAATGACGAGCGGGATAACCACGAGCCGGAGGACGACCGGGGCATCGAGATGGCTCGCGGGGCTAGGGGTTGCGCTGGCAGCGGTTCTTTTTCTGCCGCCCTTTCAGCTCTGGCTGCTGGCAGAGCATCGCTATGCCTTGGTGGCGGTGCCAGTCTTGCTGCTATTCGCCGCCACCTATCGGGAGCTCAGGAGGGCCTTGCCCGGAACGCCCGCGAATCGCTGAAGAGAAAGGCCAGGGGGCCGAGAATCGCGATCGGAATGGCCGGACTCGACCACAAAGGCAGGGCCCAGGCTCGCTCGACGGTGGGCGGAGCCAGGAAAAGCGAGGCCAGCATGAGCCCGAGCGAAACCATCCAGGGCCAGAGCACGAACCCGGCGGCCGCGCTGCAGGCGGCTCGGCTTCCCCCGCTTTTCCCCCAGAGCTGCTTCCAGGATTGCGCGATCAGAAACACCGCCGGCAAAAGCAGCAGCTGGTTATAGGGCGCCAGCATGGGCGCAACCGCGAGAGTCGTGGTCAGCACCAACGCCACGACCAGACTGAAATCCCGCGAGTCCGCCGGGGATTGCCGCAGACGCCAGCAGATGACGGCGACGCCCAAGACCAACAGAATGCCCAGCAACCTCCCAATCGGGTGTGTGGTGAGCGCTTCGAGCGGCGAGCCGGCGTCGGTGTAGTCGAGGTAGGCGGTCACGGCGTGCGCGAAACGCTCGATCCAGCCCGGCAAGATGTATTCCCCGCCGCCCGCCAAGAGGCCGCAGCTCAGGGTGAACCCCCAGAAAAATCCCTGGCGGTCGCGCCAGCGGCTGAGCGTCCAGAGCATCAGCCAGGCGGTGATGAGCACCACCAGTTGCGGCTTGATGGTCGCCACCGCCAGAAGCACTCCGGCCAAAAACAGCTGCCCGCTGACCAAAAAAACTGCGCTCGCGGCAATCACGCCGCACACCAGCAAGCTCAACTGCTGCAGCTTGATTCCCTGCACCGTGCAATAGCTGCCGAGAGTCAGCAGCAGCAAGATGGCGAACCCGTTCGGAGAGGGGCGCCACCGCAAGACCCGCAGCCACAATAGGATGCTCGCAGCCGTAACCATCCCGAGCAGCCAGCGAAAGGCGTCGCGCACCGCAGGGAAGGGCAGAGACACCGTGGGCGCAAGCAGAAAGGCCACATACACCGGGTAGGCGAAACGCTCCTCGTCGCGGGGATCTCCCGCGCGGGCGGCATCAAGCGGCCGTCCATAATAGCCGGCCTGAATTTCGCGGGTGACATCGTCGGCGTAGGGGTCGCGATGATGCAGCAGAAGCTCGCGACTGCCCAGCCAGCGCGGGTACAGATCGGAGAGCATGCCCCGCGGCCTGCCATGCGTCGCGGCGTCGGCCTGCTGGAATGGCACCAGCACTCGCTGTACGTAGAACCACAGGCTGGCGGCGAGAAGCGCCGCCAGCAACCACCCGAATTGGCCAATCTTCCACAAAACTGGCGGGAGCGAAATCGCTCCATGTTACAACTTATGCGGAACTCGCGTGAGATTGCGACTCCTCATCGCCGCCGTAATTGGATTGGCCAGCGGCACCTTTTGCTGGTTTCTGCTGGGGCGCCTCCACCTGGGCGCGGCGGATTTTTCCTGGGCNNATCCCTACCGCTCGCCTCTGCAACTCTACCCCCTGACGGCGGCCTGGTTCGGTCTCCCGTTTGTCCACCTGCGCGCGGAGGTTGCGGCAGGTTTTTTCTACGGCATCAGCTCGGCATTGCTGGCCTTCGGGCTGAGCCGCGAGGGTTATCATCGGCTATTGGTTTTTCTCGCCTATCCCTATTGGGCGGGTATTCTGACGGCGCAGTGGGCGCCGCTCATCATGGCCAGCGCTTTCTTCCCCCTCCTCCTGCCCGCCACCCTGGCCAAGCCGCAGATTGGATTGCCGGTCGCACTGACTCGCGCCAGCCGCCGCGGGGTTCTGGCCGCGTTGGTTCTCGGGTTGTTGACGGTGGCGCTCATGCCGCACTGGCCCCTGCTCTGGCTGCGGCAGCTCGGCCACTACCAGCGGTTCGTGCCCTTGCTCGTTCTGCCCGGCCCCTTGCTCGCGGCCGCCCTGCTGCGCTACCGGGAACGGGACGCCGTGTTGCTATTGCTAATGGCCGTCATGCCGCAACGCTGGTTCTACGACACGCTCATCCTGTGGCTCATCCCCAAATCGCGGCGGCAAATCCTGGCCACGGTCGCCTTCAGTTGGGGGGCTGGAATCTGGCGGTGGTATCACATTCCGCACAGTTTTACCGAAGTGGGCCGGTGGACCGTGCTGTTCATCTATCTGCCCATGCTGGCCGTCGTCTTGCTGCGGGGCCCGAGCCCGAATCATCCGCCTGCCGAAAGCATGGCGTCGACTTCGCAGACAGAAGGACGGAGGGCCAACTCCGACTAGGGTGCCGCAGACAGGCTGTCGAGGCGCTCGGACGCCTTGGTCAATCGCGCGAGCGGTCGAGCGAGGGCCACGAGCACCAGGGCAAACAGATTCAAGTGTTGGTAGTGCAGTGCGAGCACCATGTAGATGGGGCTGAAGAACATCAGCAGCAGACAGATCTCGAGGTCATGCCCCCACCCCCGCTCGTCCACCCGGCCCGAAAGCAGCTGATCGAACAACAGCAGCAGGGGCAGCAACAAGATGCTCATGTCCTGGGTGTAGCCGTGGTAGCTGACCAAAAAAGTCACCACTATGGCAAGAGAGAAACCGCTCCGCCATGATTGCCGATGCTTGGGAGCAGAAGCATCCCAACACCCGGCTGCCCACGCGAGAGCCAAAACTGACACCGCGAGAATCACGGCGTTCACCCCCCTGGACGCGGCAGTTCCGCCGTGCCATCCCGCGATGAGGCCACGCAGGTTTGGCATGTTGCCGGGTGCAATTACCCGCTTCGCAGCCTGCGCGTTGACCTGCCATACATAGTGCGGATAGTAGAGCAGCTCATTCCAGCCGACCAGCGCCAGAGAAAGCGCGCCCACCCCGATGCCGGTGACCAGCATTCCCCCGACCACCCTCCAACGGCGGCCGATCAGAAGCACCAAAGCAAAAGGCAGCACCAGCTGAAACTTGAACAGGCCCAGCCCCAAAAGCATGCCGCCTCGGAAGTCTTTTCCGGACTCGAGCGCCAAGAACACCAGCACGTACAAGCTGAGCAGCAAAATCGAATCCTGCCCCTGCATCAAGGTGACCGCAACCGGGAAAAAACTGAGGGCCGCGAGGTAGGGCAACCAGGGGATGGAAAATAAGGCGGGCAATGGCGGACCGAGAGCGCGCAAGCTCCCAGCCAGCAGGAGCAGGTTCACGAGCAGCCACAGACCGTAGGCGCGGAGGTAAGAAACATAGGTAAGCGGGAGAAAGGGCAGGACCTCAAACGGGGGATGATTGTAGGGCAGTTGCCCTTCTTTCGTGCGCGCTACCTGAGCAAACTCGCGTTCGGTCTGCCATTGCAACTGGTTGTCATAGAGTTGCGCCGCCTGGCCACGCCGCACCATAAGGCTGGCGGCGTAGAAGATGGTGAAATCGGGATAGCCCTCGATCACTTGCCGCCTGGCCATCCAGAACAGAACCGCGTTCAGGCCGGCGGTGCCTAGCAGGAAGCTGGCCAGAACAAACTTTAGATGGGAAGCGACAGGCATGGCAGGACGGTGGCAAGGCTATCAGATTCTGCCGGCTGCCGCATGGCTGCCCCCTCTCTCTGCGTTCTCGTCAGCGCGCCACATGGTTGCGCTGTTTTTCCTTTACCACAATTTCGGTCGTATGCATTCCACCTTGGCGAGTCACCCTGCAACGAAAGTCTGGAAAGTCAGATCACGTCTGGAAAATCGAAGAACTGTGCGGTCGGTGCCTAAGGCGGCATCCGCCCCAAAGCGGATTGACCAGGGGCTTGTCCTGAGAGTTCTCGGCGAGAGGATCGGCTGAAATGGCGAACGGGACAACGGGGATGATCCGGTTCAGCCCCTGGTTTACTCGAATCCTCCGTTTGTCGCCCACTCCCGATGCCCTCATTGCGGAACTAGTTCAACTCGGCGCCCAGCGCGAATTGAAGTCTACTTTCAACCGCTCCGCTCCGCCTGCCAATCCCCTTATTTGAAACTCAACTTGAAGATATGCGGGACCGCGTATTCCGAGATCGTAAGGAACGCGGACGGGAAGCTTAGAATCTGTGGAAATCAGGCTGACCCACCAAGCGCTCGAAGCAAGCCGCGCCATGTACAATGCCGTCTGCTGTAGCAAGCTTTTTGCCCTATGCCTCCGCCCGAGGAACCTGGACCGCCCAGTGGAAAGTTCGGCGCCGCTCCGCCGGTTCGGAGTGCCAGCGGGGCCGCCCTGATGCTGTTAGGGGCGGCGGTTCTAGCCTGCAGCATGTGGTTTTTCGTGGCTCGCGTCTGGGCGCCTCCGCTCGAATCCCATCTCTCCGATCTGTATCCGCGCTGGTATGGGTCACGAGAATTGCTCGTGCACCACCGCGACCCCTATAGCCCGGCGGTCACCACGGAAATTCAGACCCTGTCCTATGGAGGGGCCGTGCACCCGGGGGAATCCCGCGACGAAGAGCGCTTCGCGTATCCGCTCTACATCGCGTTGCTGCTGGCACCAACCGTCGGCCTGCCTTTTGCGCGTGTCGAAAGCCTGTTCCGTTTCATCCTGCCGGTGCTGGCCCTCCTGAGCGTTTTTTTGTGGGTTCGGATGCTCGGTTGGCGATGCCCGAAAGCGACGCTCGGGGTGTTGATTCTGTTAAGCCTGGGCAGTTTCCCCGTGCTCGAGAGCATTTATCTCGAGCAGCCGGCTCTGCTTGCCGGGGCGTTGCTCGCGGGCGCGGGGGCAGCGCTCGCTTCCGGACGGCTGGGCTTGGCCGGAGCCCTGCTGGC
>PKYX01000282.1 GCA_003132825.1 Acidobacteriaceae bacterium | reverse complement strand
CGCAATACCAGGTGTACCTCGCAGAATCCGACCATGCGCCTTTCGGAAAACTCGAAGCTCTGGCGATCTTGAAGACGAATCCGGACGGAGCAGGCATCGTGCAGGTGATCGGTCCGCTAAAGACTCTGGCGAATGGAGCCGCGGCCGACGTGCCTTCGCAGAGATTCCTAATCGTGAGCGAACTTAAAGACCCGTCGCGGGTGGTGCTTAGGCAAGCGGGCGCTGCGACCGTCCCGTAGGTTGTCTTGGACGCGGCCGCGTAGCCGTAAGGCCCGACACACTACCCCACCTGAGGAGGCGGATATATGAAGGACCGCGGTAGTTCAAAGCATCTGGATGTCCGGGCCGTAGCAATGATGGCCACTGCGATCGGCGCGGTTGCAGTTGGCGCATTTGCGATCGGCGCGCTGGCCATCGGCCGGTTAGCGATCCTCCGCATCTTGATCGGGAGCGCCAAGTTCAAATCCCTTGAGATCGAGGACCTTACCGTGACACGGCTTCACGTCGCCGAAGTCACGGTGAGCGACTCGCTCAAGCTACCCGGAAATAATGTGGATCGCAAGACTTCCTAGCGAAAGAAGACAATCAGTCTAGGGGGACAGCAGATGGATGCGCCAACGCAAATGAGTCAAAGGGCCGACTTGCGCGATTTTCTGGCAGCCGAGCGGACGTTCCTGGCATGGATTCGTACGGGTCTTGCGTTAATGGGATTCGGTTTTGTGGTGGCCCGATTCGGTCTGTTTCTGCAGGAACTCCAGGTCGGCCAGCGCACTTCTCCAGCGCAGCCTTACGGCCTGTCCCTGTGGTTCGGCACGGCGCTCATCGCAGCCGGAGTGGTCGTGTATCTCCTTTCGGCCTGGCATCATCTTCGGCTGGTCCGGGAATTGGAACGGGGAGGACCCGTATCTTCTCGTCCATCGACTCAGGCTGTGGTGATCGCATTGTTCCTGGCTTTGGTGGGACTCGCGATGGCGATTTATTTGATTTCGGTGGGGAGCTTCACAGCTCTACATCCCGCAAATATTAGCGACGGGGAGGTATCTATGGTGTCGACAGCAAATAAAGGAATTGTCGAGAGGCCAAGCAATCACTCGGTCGACCAGACGGTGGATCGGCTCAAGAATATTCTGCAATCGAAAGGCGTTACCCTGTTCGCCCTAATCGACCACAGCGGAGAAGCGGAAAAGGTGGGAATGAAAATGCCACCCACCAAACTGTTGATCTTCGGCAACCCAAAAGGTGGCACTCCACTGATGCTGGCGGCGCCCAGTAGCGCCATCGACCTTCCGCTGAAGATCCTGGTCTCGGAAGATGGTCAGGGTAAGGTCTGGATTTCCTATAACAGCCCGCAGTATTTGCAAAATAGACACGACTTCCCACAGGAGTTGCTGGCAAACATCGCAGTAGTGGAAACGTTGGCCGCCAAAGCCGCGGAGTAGGTCCAAAGTCGCCGGCAGCAAATCACGACGGCACGAGGATCAGATCGTTAAGGGAGTTCAATCCTGTGCCGCGCCCCGGCGATCCCTGTTCGGTTCTGGGTCCCCGGCCTTTCGAGTCGTGACGGTCTCCAGAGCAGGAATAGAGCAGCTGCCAGGCAAATCACTACGGCCAGGAGGGAATTCTCGGGGCCGAACGCGCCTCCGGTGAGCAGGTCGCGGCCGCGCAGGGTGCCGGCGATCAACGAACCCTGCGTCGTCCGGCCCGAAATCGACATTCCAAAGATGGAACCTTCAGCGAAGTTCCAGCCCAAATGGAGGCCGATGGGGAGCCATAAGCGATGTTTCAGAGCGTAGGCCGCACCCAATAGCAGACCTGCTTCCAGCGCGATGGCGACACAGCTAGCCAACGTTGCTCCCGGGTTGAAGGCGTGCGCCGCACCGAAAAGGGCCGAGGTCAGGACCAGCGCGCCCCATAGACCGAACAACTTCTCGCTCAGACGAAAAAGGAAGCCCCGGAAGAGAATCTCCTCGAGAATCGCCGCCAGCAGAGCGAACAAGAAGCCGCCGGCGAGTGGCGCGAGGCTATCCCATTCCGCCGGACGATACGCACGGAACATCCACAGCAACAGCATCACCGTGGTGAATAGAACCAGTCCAAGGGCAAAGCCTGCCGGGAACTCTACGAAAGCCGCGCGGGCCAGGAACTCGCTGGGCGGCCGGCGTTCGATCCAACGCACTCCCGCCAGATACGAGGCGACGAGCACGATGCACAGAACGATCATCCCCAACGTGTCCGGCACGCGCCCGCGAATCAGCGCCTGCAAGCCGAACAGAACCGCTAGTACCACGGCCAAGTTCAGCGCGCCGCGGCCTACGTAGGCAAGCTTGGTCCTCATGTCCCCTGAGCCTCTGCTGCAGTACGATCGTGCATCCTGGCAAGTTCAACTTTTCGCCACGCACATCGTTCGCAGACCGATCATTCAGCGCCTCTTGCGACGTGGGCCCGACTGGCCTTCTGTTGCGCATCTACTGATGGGTCGCCACCCTGATTTCGAACAACTTTGGCCACAGCTTTCCGGTGACGAAAAGCCGATCCGCAGTTGAGTCATAGGCAATACCATTCAGAACGGCACCAAAGCTCTCGAGTTCGTGCTTGTCGATGATTCCGCCCAAATCGATCCAGCCGAGAATCTTCCCGGTTCGCGGAGAGATGCGGACGATTTTATCGGTCAGCCAAATATTGGCGTAGATCTCCCCGCGAATGTATTCGAGTTCATTGAGATCTTCGACCGCCTGGCCTGTTTCGTCGGTGACGTGGACGCGCCTGGTCTCTCGAAACGATTTCGGATCCAGAAAGCGGAGATACGCCGTTCCATCGCTCATGATCAGTTGCCTGCCGTCGTGAGTCAGGCCCCAGCCTTCGCCCGTGTATTCGAACGTCCGTAGCAAGGAGAAGCTGAAGCGGTCATAGACGAAGCCTTTATGCGCTCTCCATGTCAACTGAATCAGGTTACTGCCCCAATCCGTGAGCCCTTCGCCAAAATACTCCGCGGGCAGGTCGTACTTCTGCAAAACCCGTCCCGTTGACAAATCCACCATCCGTATCGATGACCTGCCATTGAGTCCCGTGCTTTCATACATATGACCATCCACATAGATCAACCCTTGGGTGAATGCCCGGGAATCGTGCGGATATGTGTGAACGATCTGATAGGTATCGGTGTGCCCTAAAGCGGGCGGTTGCGCAATGGTTGATACGGCAACTGCGCAGACCAACAATACGAGACGACATGGGAGCCGAAACATGTGCGGCCAGCTTAAGGCAATTGATGGTCGACGTAAACAGGGAGCTCAGAACGGGCCAAAGCTCGGAACGAAGCGGGTACGCAAGCTACCTGATTCAGGCCGGCCGGTTGCAGGGCACGCCGCCTCTCCCCAGAGACCATAAAGACGGTACGTGATCTCAGTAACAAAGAAAAAGTAGAAGAACGTGGCGATGGTGGCGAGTATCACGGACGAGGGGTGGGCCAGAGTCCGGTCTGCTCGATGGCCCGATAAGCCAGGGCAAGGATAATGACGTAAATCAGCCCGGAGAAAAAGGGCCAAAGCAGGCCGACCGTGTGGTTGGTGTAAATCTGGCCGTAGGAAAACAGGAGTAGCGGGTTAAAGAGTGCCTGCAGAATCGGGACGGCGAGCGNNAGGCGCGACGCCCGGGTCGGGGAGCGCTATCCTGACCTTCCCTTAATTCTCAGCCGCGCCGCGGAACGCTCTTCTTTTTCGTCCTTGTGTTCTTCTCGATCCTGATCCTCCATGCTGTGCGCAGGGCGCCGGCCAAGAGATCCTCGTTCGCTTGCCCCAAGCGAACGTGAGTCGCTCCCATCTTTCCCCACCCTCCTGGAATGGGCAAGAAAACTTCCGGCAACTCCAAAACAAATTCCGCCTGCTGATCTGGCGTGAGCATCAAGTTCCCATAACCCTGATCCTGCGACGCGAGGGTGGCAAAGATCCTGCCGCCAACACGGAAATCGGCCGCCCCCATGTGCGAGCCTTCCTCCGCGCCTTCGAGGCTCAGGGCAATCCGGCGGAAATCCGCTGCAGTCATCTCGAATCACTCCGATTCGTCGTTGACCACGCTACACCACATCAATCCCGAAATTTTAGTGCATTATCGGCCAAGAAGCACATTCGGCGATATCATTCTCAGCGTTCGGGGGGCAGGACCTGAAGAACCAGTGAACCTTAGCGCCTCTCAGCCGGCGGTCCTCTAACCATGCTTAACAAACTTCAACGAGGCGGAATTCATGCAGTACCTCAAGTAGGTGGGCTTGGGGCCGTCATCGAAAACATGTCCGAGGTGCGCTTCGCATTCCGTGCAGGAAACGGCGGTGCGGCTCATGTCCAGACTGCTGTCGCCGGTGGTACGCACATTTTCCTTCGCAATCGGAGCCCAGAAACTAGGCCAACCGGTCCCGGAATCAAACTTCGTGTCCGAACTGAAAAGAGCGTTGTCGCAGCAGATGCAACGATAGAGACCCCGGTCGTGGATGTCATACTGCCCGCTGAAGGCTCTTTCGGTGCCCGCTTTGCGGGTGACTTCGAATTGCAGCGCCGTCAATTGCTGCTTCCACTCGGATTCGGTCTTGCGGACCCGGTTGACCCGTGTGGGACCGAGCTTTTGACCAGCGTCACTGAATTGAATGATGGTGACGGTATCTTTGTCTTCGTTGGCTTTCGCCTGGCTCGAGATCGGGTTTCTGAGCCATTCAACCAGACTCACTCCGGCGACGGCCATGACGGAATTGCGGAAAAACTGCCGGCGATTCAGCATCGATTTCTCCAGTCTTTAGTCCCTACCCGAACGTGAAGGCGAAGGCCTGCACGCCTGGATCGAGGAATTCAATCTCGAAAGTTCTGTCTTCCACGGTACCTTTTTGCCGAATGAGCTGATACAGGCGGTGCCCTTCGATCGTGCCGGCGCCATTCGCGCCAGTGTCGCTACCGTGGTCGTCGCCGGGCGGCGTCCCGTCGACTGTCACCCTGAAACGAACCGACTTGCCATCCTTCGTAGGCCCGAGCACCAAGTGCAGATCGCGCGCGTGAAAGCGGAATACGATTTTCCCGGAGGATCCTCTTAGCACCGCGCTTTCCGGTTCCACCTTCCAAGTTCCGCTTAAGGCCCACTGATTGAGGGAGAGGCGCGGACGCGGGAGGTAGGTCCTGCTTGCATCCTGAGCAATTGCCTGAGCGGAGGCAAAGTTCTCGGCGCGCTGATACCCGATGTAGGTTTCGTGCGACCGAACGTCCTGATTATCCGGGGGAGCTTCAGCACCGCTCCCGGAGACATTCATCGCTACCCCGGAGACAGATGTTGCACCATTTTCTTTTAGGAGTTGCTGAATCACCTGCTCGGAGCGCTCATAGTCGCCTTCGCCAAAATGGTGATGTCGAATCCGCCCTCTACCGTCGATGAAGTAGTGCGCTGGCCAGTATTCGTTGTTGAAGGCTTGCCAAATCACGTCGTTACTGTCGATGGCAACGGGATAACCGATTTTTAAGTCGCGAACCGCCTTTTCCACGTTCGCGGGCTCCTTCTCAAACGCAAACTCTGGCGTATGCACGCCGATCGCCACCAGGCCGGCATCTTTGTATTTCTCCGCCCACCCTTCTACGTAGGGCAACGCCCGCAGACAGTTGATGCACGAGTATGTCCAGAAATCNNAGGGAGTCGCGCGTAAGCGGCGCGGAGTTGAGCCATGCAATAGCACCGCTCAAGGCGGGCATGGGCCCCTCATCGTCGAGAACCAGCGAAGAGTCCGCCGCAGGCACCGCCACGATCCCCGGTTTCTCGGGTCCTAATGTCTTGATCAAATGTGCTTCCGCCTGGGAGGTGTTCAGGAAAGAGAACTTTGTGAGCAGATTCGTGTCCCACCCCAGTGCAATCGCCAGGACTCCGACGATCACCGCAATCCCCAGGACGCGTCGTATCCAGACTTCAAATGACAGGGACCGTTTCATGACAGAGAGTGCATGGTTGCCGGCAAAAAGCGCAATTCCGAGAGAGGTCGCTGCACCCACCGCAAAGGACAGCAGCAAGAAGGACGAACGGGCACCCGGGCCCTGAATCGCTGCGCCGGTCAAAATCAGGCCGAGAATGGGGCCCGCGCAAGGAGCCCAAAGCAATCCGGTCGAAATTCCCAGCACAAACGACTTTCCGACCCCTTCGGCGGCTGAAGGATTGCTTTGAAGGCGGCTGCCTGCGCGTACCAGCGGCCGAGTGAACACTTCAGCCAGTGAAGGGAAGAGCAGGCTAACCCCTAAAAGCAGGAAAATGAGCATCGCCACATAGCGTCCGTCCTGATTCACGCGCACGACCCAATGTCCGCCGAATGCGGCTGCGATCGCCACCAAAGAAAACGTGAGCGCCATGCCCGCAAGCAGGGGAAGACCGGAACGGCGAAACGGTTGATCCGCACGAGCAAATACAAACGGTAAGACAGGAAGAATGCAGGGGCTGAGGATGGTCAGCACACCGCCAATAAAGGCCAACAAGTAGACAAACATGATTCCCGTTTATTCCGCGCTCCGGGCTCCGAGCGCATCTCGTCCTTATTCCCTACTTCTTATAGAGCGAGGGAAGTTGCTCCCGAAGGCGCTCGACCTTAGGCAAGTCATTGGCCGCTATGTATGAATTGTCGGGGTGAAGCTTGGCGAAGTTCTGATGCTCTATTTCGGCGGCGTAGAACGCCTTCAGCGGAACCACCTGCGTCACAATCGGACTAGGGAACGATTTTGCCTGTTCCAACTGGGCGATGTACGCCTCGGCAATATGCCTTTGTTCGTCATTCGCGTAGAAAATTACCGAGCGATACTGGGTGCCAGTGTCCGGCCCCTGGCGATTGAGTTCGGTGGGGTCGTGGGCCACGGAGAAGAACACTTTCAGAAGTTCGCCATAGGAAATTTGCGCTGAGTCGAAAGTGATTTTCACCGACTCAGCGTGTCCCGTCTTTCCCGTGCCAACGTCTTCATATGCCGGCATCGCGAGCGTGCCTCCGGAGTATCCCGAGGTAGCACTCTTGACCCCTTTGACATGCTGGAAAACGAGCTGGATGCCCCAAAAACAGCCGCCGGCGACAACCGCAGTTTGTTTGGCTGATTTCGCAGCCAGCGGAGTATCCACCACGGGATCGGGGATAGCGACGCCGCGCTCTGCGGCGAGGGCAGGGTTCGAGACAACTAGGCCGGCAAAGACCAGGAGCCCGACTAGAACCGCCATCGCAGGCGCCCAGCGAAGATGCTTCATTTCACGATTCATGGCTAGATTTCTCCCCTTCGTTGGATTCGTGAATAGTTGAAAAGTTACAGACTCGCGCTTCTCCGGCAAAGCAACCCCATAGCATTCAGGTATCCGGTAGCGAGCCAAAGTCTTTCCCCCTATTGACGGTCGGAGGAAATGCGTGGGTAGTCCCTCACTTAGCAACCGGATGCTCCCTGAGCCAGTGTAAAACTTGATCGGCGCTCTCATTGCTCGGAAATACTGGATAGAAAGAATGCTCGATGCGCCCATCTCGAATAATCAAAGTCAGACGCTTCAACAGCCGCATGCCGGCGGTTTCAAATGTCGGTAAACGCAGCGCGTCGCACAACTCGAACGCGGCATCACTCAGGACCTCAAATGGAAGGTGGAGGCGGTCGGCCATCTCACGCTGATACTCGGTCGTTTGCGTGCTCAAGCCGAACACCTCGGTGCCAAGCTGTGACAGTTCCTGATAGTGGTCCCGAAAATTGCAGGCTTGGGGAGTGCACCCACGAGCGCCCGGAATTGCGTCCCAGCCTTCGGGCAACGGCTTTCCAGGCACTCCTGTCATGGGATAGCCATAGATCACGGTCCGAACGGCGTTCAATTCCGCAAGAGCGACCACCCGCCCAGAGGTAGAGCGCAGGCCGATCTTGGGCACATGCATGCCCGCGAGATGGTCTGCCGCGCCGTCATCGGCAGGTCGAGGCAGACCGGCGGGCAGCGGGAATTCAGTCTGCTGATGCACGTCATCGGTAAGAGTACTACGCCGCGTGGGAGAGTCAAAAGAGGGCCTTTTCGCGGATGACTGAAGATCCAGGTACGGCCGTCTATGGTATATTTTTTCGATTCTCACACCTCTATTTCTCAGTCTTGGTCTTCAGGAGTCTTCCATGCGACTGTCCAGCTTGCGTAGAACTCTGTCGCCCGCGATCGTTGTGCTCGCGGCATTGTGTCTAGGGAGTGCATTGTTGTCGGCCCAAAGCCAGTCCAACGCTCGATGCCCGAGCGATGACAGCGGGTTGAAGTTACCACCCGGTTTTTGCGCGACAGTATTTGCCGACGGCATCGGTCACGCCCGCCACCTGGTGGTGGCACCGAGCGGAGTGGTTTACGTCAACACCTGGTCGGGTGAGTACTATGGCAACGCCGCGCCTCATGCCGGCGGGTTTCTGGTGGCCCTCGAGGACAGCAAGGGCACGGGAACGGCCGACGTGAATGAGCGCTTCGGTGAAACCGTGCAGAGTGGCGGAGCCGGCGGGACGGGAATCGGAATGTATAAGGGGTCGATCTACGCGGAGATCAACGATCGAATCGTGCGGTATGCCTTGCCTGCCGGCTCGATCGTTCCTCGGGATCCTCCCGATACCATCGTCTCCGGATTGCCTCTAGGGGGCGATCACCCCATGCATCCATTCATCATCAACACTGCAGGATCCATGTATGTCGACGTGGCTACCGCCACCAATTCCTGCCAGCTGAAGAATCNNAGAATCGGACACTCAAATCGCCCGGCGCGGATCCCTGCACCGAACTTGAGACCCGTGGCGGAGTTTGGCGATATGATGCCAATAAGACGAACCAAACGTTCTCCCCGACCGAACGCTTCGTGACCGGGATCCGCAACGCGGAAGGCTTTGCCATCGACTCGGGCGGACGCTTGTTTGTGACCCAACACGGACGGGACCAACTGCATA
>PKYX01000301.1 GCA_003132825.1 Acidobacteriaceae bacterium | reverse complement strand
GAACTCGCTCGGAGCACGTCCTGCGCGTCGCCCGAGGCGGCCGGTGGCTCCAGCCATCTCCCTGGGGGGGCGAGCGAAGCCTGCGGCTCAGTCGTTCCAGCGACGCTTAGCGGAGCGAACAGGTCGACCGCCGAACGGGTCTTCGCTGCCGCCGCTTTGCTGCGGATCTCCACCACCAGCCGGTACGGGTTGGTTTCCATACTGACCCGGGGCGTGACTTCGTCCTTGGTCTCGAGCACAACGCGCGTGATGCCTGCCCTGGGCTGGGCGATGCGGATTCGTACCAGCAGGGAATCTCCGACCTCGATGTTGGCGGGCAATCCCGCCGCCGGGGTCGTGTCGTGCAGATCAAAGTAGGTTCGTTCCGGATTGGCGAGGTGGGAATATTCGTATTGGACTTCGCTCTCGAGGTCAATGGCTACGGTGGTCGACTCCGCGGAAGACCAATGCCGAATTCCAGTCACCGCCACCGGGGATGCGTTCGCCTCCCCGGGCGTTGGGGTACTCTCGCTCGGTGCCGATGGCGGAGACGCGTCGGCTGGCTCCTCCGCAGGGTTCGAGACCGCAGGCGGCGGTGCGGACGCGGTGGCCGGCGGCTGGTGTTCGGCCTGCCACGACCACCATGCTCCGCCAGCTAGCGCCAGCGCAAGCAGCACCAGCACGACGGCAACCAAGATCCCGCGCCTGGAACCCGTGGATTCTGCGCTCTGCGAGAACGGAGGCGGTGAGAAGGCAAACGAAGGGAAGCCTTCCTCCTCCGCTTCGCTCGTCGCTTCGTTGATCTCTTCCGTGACTCGCGTCAGCGCATCCCGAAGCATCTCAACATTGGGCAGCGCCCGCACTGCTGCCTGCTCTAACGGCCGCTCGGTTGCGGCGTCCCAAGTCTGCGGTTCTTTCGGCTCACTCACTGCCGGCGGCCGCATCGGTGGTTCGATGACGGGAGGCTCGACCGTCGCAGCTGCGATCCCCCGGGTCTCGATGATTCGCGGTTCGCTCGCTCGCGCTGCTGCTTCGACCGCGGGCGCCGAACCTTCGGCCGGCCGGGCATCCTGCTCCGGTTTCAATGCCGCTAGAATCAATTCTGCCAACAGGCTAAGGCTGCGAACGTCACTGTCGTTGAATCCATAGCGTTCGCTGCAGAAGACCGACACCAGGCCGACGATGCCCTGTTCCGTCATCAACGGCACGGCCACCATCGATTGCAGTCCCATGGCCCGGCAGGCTTCCCGATCCACGCGCGGATCTTTTTCGGAATCGTCGCAGCGGACGATCAGGCCGGTGCGAATGCAGGCTCCCGAGAACCCGGAATTCGGGTCCAGGCGCGCCCCCACGTCGGGCGCGATCCGTCCCGCCGAAGCCCGACAGCGGAACTCGCCGCCTTCCGCCAAAGCGATGGCCACGCCGTCCGCGCCCGTGATCGCCAGGANNACTTCGGCGCCGTCAGGCCGCGCGCCTTGGCGAATCTGGTGGGCTCGGCGCTGTCGGATTTGCCCGTGCAGGGAGGAAAAGGCCAGCAATGCTTGAAGGGCTTCGCGGCCGGGCGCATGATACGCCGTCGGTGGCGTATTCGTTGGCGCGGTGGTTTTGCCGGAGGGGCCCAGGTTCGCGTTGGTTGGATGCGCGCTCATGGAAGCGGTGTGGTAGTTCTTGAAGGCTCCCTTCCATACACCGCGTGTTTTCCGGGGGAGATCACAGATATCCCGCAATGATCCCGTGAATCGCCCGGCCCGCGGCCAGAGTGCGCCGAAGCGATGTACTTAAATTACAGTGGTTTGCCCGCAATCGCAATACTTCCGTTGCGAAATTGGACGCGAATTTGAGGCATGGTCTTCCCTACGATCTGCGCCGGCCTAGTTGCAATTGTTTGCAACTCAGGGTATGTTTATGCCCCAGAAGTGGTTACAGGTCGTGCCAGGTTTGGTGGGAAATAAGCCGAAATCGCGGTGGGGGTGGTTCCTAGGGATTGCAACTGGGCTGGCGGGGGCTGGGGTGATCCTTTTCAGGGGTTGCTGGCATGGCAAGATGAGTTGGCCGGTTCGAGCCCATGAGCACTCCTATCAAGTCTGTTTGGGTTGCGGCATCAAGCGCCTGTTCGATGAACAATCATTTCGCGCCATCGGTCCTTATAGTTACGACCTCAATCAACTGATCGCCTGGGATGCGGCCCAGCGGAAAACTGCCCCACCGCAAGTAATTCCAGCGCAAGAACGGTCTGCCTCCTGACCTTGCTTCGAGCAATCTTCTGAACCAATCTTTCTGAACCAGTCTTTCTGAACCAGCGCGGTTACTGCGAGCTGTCCTCGGTCAAGTTTAAGATTCCGCTATGGAGCACCCGTCCCCCCTGCTGATTTCGGACCAGAACTCCGGCTCGAAGGGCGCACTGCCTGGTCGCCGGCTTTATTACCGGCAGAGGGTCTCCACCTTGGCCTACGTTAACCTGGACCACAGCAACGGCGGTATTGTTCGCGATCTCAGCGAAGCCGGCCTGGCCATCCAGGCCGTCAGCCCGCTTCGTCCGAATCAACAGGTTCAATTGCGCTTTCTCCTGCTGCGCCCGCGGCTGCAGGTTGAAACCCTGGCCCGGGTGGCTTGGGCGGACGGCAGAGGACAAGCGGGAGTGCAGTTTGTGAACTCGACCGACCGTTCGCGTCACGCGCTCAAGCAATGGATCTTTACCCAACTTCTGGTGCGCGCCGACCAAGCGGCCAAGATGGGTTCGATCTTCGATCCCGATCAATCAGCGCCGGGGGCGCCTGAGTTGCTTTACTCCGCATCCCCACGCCCCGCGATCCGTCTCCAGCCAGGCCTTGACGATGCCAGCTCGGGTCTGCTGGACCTGGGCGACGACGATGACGAACGAAAGAAAGAAGCGCACCTTCTGCTTTGCGGATTGTCCGTTCCACGTCGCACTTTCGCCCACACCGTAGATGCGCTGATCCTAGTCTCCGCCGTATTGATCTTCTCCGTTCTGGCGATAGCGGCGACCGGAATCGTGCCCTCGTCGGCCATTGCGCTCGCCTTGGGGCTGGCCGTGACCTGCATCTTCGCCAGCCTGTACTGGTTCCTATTTGCGGCGTGGAATGGCGCTACTCCAGGCGAGTGTCTAGCCCAGGTCGCCGGCCGCGATTCGATGGTGCGTCGGGAAGAGGACAGGCCACGATTTCGTTAGGCCAGGTGCCGGAGTACGCCAATCCAGTCGCCGGACGGCTGGCAATCGCCGGGCACTGGGAATGGAAAACCAAGAATTGACCGCTGACGGCAACCGCTAGCTCAGCCTCACCGTTTGGAAATACTGCTGTTCCAGCCAGAGCTGCAAATTGCGCTTCATAGGCTCACTGATTTCTAGAAAGCGAATGCCGGCATTGCCTTTTCGGTCCATCCACGCCACTTCTCCTTTGGCCTGCAGCGCCACGTCGGTTCCTGGCAAACAGAAATTGGTTTCGACCGTACCGCTCATGCGCGCCGGCTGCGTCAGATGCACCCTCATCCCCCCCAGACTTAGGTTCAGGAGGTTGCCCGCGAGCTGCCGCTTCGGCGGGCAGGTCAGCCAGACCGGAGCGTCCAACACCTGGCGGTGATAGCGCAGTCTTCCTTTCAAAATCATATTGCGCGCCGCCGAAAGAGTGTGCACCGCCTGCTCGACGGAGACCGGTTTCTTCATGACGAAATTCGCCTGCGTAGCGTCGATGCCATAGTCGGTCCTCGAGCCACTGACGATGACCACCGGGGCCGAAGGCTCGTCGACATTCTCCTGCAGCTTGCGCAGAAAGCCATGCGTTCCGTCCAGGTCGCAATCCACAATGAGTGCGTCAACTTTTGATTTTGCCAGACGGGTCCACGCCCTTTGCGGTTCCACCTCCACCTCGACTTCCATATGCAAGCCGCCGAGAATGCATTCGAATACGCTAACTTCTTGGAAGTCTTGGGAAACGATCATTGATGTGATTGCCATGCCGCAACTTTACGTCGTGAGCGTAACGTCGCCCAAGTGACCGAGGTAATGACTCGCCCAGCGAGTCGCCATGCGCCCGAACCTTTCGATCACGCGGTTAATCTGGGGCAGGAAGCGCTCCGAGCGCTACCGGAAACAGGGTGTTTCTGAGTGCCAATTTCGCCGGCCGCGGGAAAGTTTCGGGCGCCACCAACGGGAGCGGCTCTCGCGTTCACCGCGCGGAGATTCTCGATGCGCTGGCACCCGGAGAAGCACGAATCCACAGTCTTCCAACATTTTGCCCGGGCTACTTTGCCTGCGCGCGGTACCACTCGACCGTCCTGCGCAGACCTTCCTCGAAGTCCACTTTCGGTTTGTAGCCCATATGCTTCTCGGCTCGCGCGATGTCCGCCAGC
>PKYX01000422.1 GCA_003132825.1 Acidobacteriaceae bacterium | reverse complement strand
CCGGATTTCTTCTTGAGATTGTCCTTGACCTCATCCCAAAGCGCGGAGAGCTTCAGCGAACGCTCGACAATGTCATCGAGGCGTTTGTGCTCACGGAAGCCGTTCAGCTTGAGGCCCGCCGCCACGTTGTCATAGATCGACATGGTGGGGAACGGGTTGGGCTTCTGAAAAACCATGCCGATGCGCCGGCGGATGGCGACCGCCGAGGTTCCGTTATAGACGTCCAGGTCGCCGATGCGAACTCTACCGGTGGCATGGGCCTCGGGAATGGTTTCGTGCATGCGGTTCAGGCAGCGCACGAAGGTAGATTTGCCGCAGCCGGAAGGACCGATGATGGCCGTGGCATGGTTGGCCTCGGCCGTCATGTTGATATTGCGCAGGGCCTGGGTCTTGCCGAACCAGGCGTTCAAGTTTTCGACCTGGATGCCAACACCCATACCCTAGTTTGCTCCCTTGAGCGTTCCCCGGCTGGCGGCCAGGCGGACCGCGCTTACCGAAGCGACGATCAGCACAATCAGGATCAACGCGCCCGCCCACGCCTGGCGATGCCATTCATCGAAGGGCGAAATGGCGTAGTTGAAAATCTGCAGTGAGAGCGCGGCCGTGGGCTGGTTGAGCTTCCAATTCCAGAATTGGTTGCCGAAGGCGGTGAACAGAAGTGGCGCCGTCTCGCCCGCAACCCGCGCAAAGGCCAGCATAACACCAGTGATGACCCCGGAGGTCGCGGTGCGGAGGGTGATCGAAAGCGTGGTGCGCCAGCGCGAGACACCGAGGCCATAGGCAGCTTCCCGGACCGTATTCGGCACCAGCAGAAGCATTTCCTCGGTGGTGCGGGTGATGGTCGGAATCATCATGATGGCCAGGGCCACGCCGCCGGCCAGGGCGGAGAAATGCTTCTGGGTAAGCACCACCAGGGCATAGGCCACAATGCCGATCACGATCGAAGGCACGCCGTTGAGGACATCGGCGGTGAAGCGGATCAGGGTTCCCAGGCGGTTTTGACCGTACTCGGCGAGGTAGATGCCAGCGCCGATTCCGAGCGGTACACCCATGACGCTGGCGATCGCCAGAATCAGAGCCGAACCGGCGATGGCATTGGCCATGCCCCCGCCCTCCTCCCCGACCGGCTTGGGGGTCTGGGTGAGGAAAGCCCAATTGATCGAACCGACCCCCTTATAGACAAGGTAGGCAAAGATTGCCCCCAAAGGCAGAAGGACCAGAAACACCGCCGCCATGGCCGCGAAGGTGACAAAGTTGTTCTTGCCACGCCGCCACAGGCTGATGGGAGGAAGCGTCGTGCTGCCGGCAGTCTGCTTCTCAGGCATGTCCCCTCGCTGGGGTGCCGCGAGTAACGGTCCACACCAGAATCTGGGCGATGATATTGACGATAATGGTGACGATGAACAGCGCCAGTCCGATCTCGACCAAGGCGCTCAGATAGAGGTCGCCGCTGGCTTCGCTGAACTCGTTGGCGATCACACTGGCCATGGTGTAGCCGGGGGCCAACAGAGAACGTGCAATCTCAGGGCGATTGCCGATCACCATGGTGACCGCCATGGTCTCTCCCAGGGCGCGGCCGAGCCCGAGGATGACGGCGCCCATGATACCCGCGCGCGCATTGCGCAATACTCCGGTGCGAATCATCTCCCAGCGGGTTGCACCGAGAGCCAGCACGGCTTCCCTCTGTTGCTGGGGAACGGCGGTCATAACCTCGCGGGTAATCGAAGAGATGATAGGAATCACCATGATGGCGAGAATGACGCCCGCCGCCAGCATGCCAATGCCAAAGGGCTGACCCTCGAACAGGCCCGACCACCCGAAATAGCGGGCGAGCCAGGGCTCGACGTACAGCCGCAGCAAAGGCACCAACACGAATATGGCCCACAGTCCATAGATCACGCTGGGGATCGCGGCCAACAATTCCGTGGTAAAAGCCAACGGTCCGCGCAGCCAGGGTGGGGACATCTCGGTGATGAAAACTGCGACCCCGACAGCCAGAGGCACCGCGATAATCAGGGCCAGGATGGAAGAAACAATCGTACCGTAGACAAAGGGCAAGGCGCCGTACTGATCGTTGACCGGATCCCAGTCGCTGCTGAAGAAAAACTTGAATCCGAAAGCGTGCCAGGACAAGCTGGATTTGGTTAGCAGCTGGTAGACGATCAAACCGACCAGAGCCAGTACGGTCAGGCCACAGCCCAACATAAGGAAGTAGAAGGCGGTGTCGCCCAGTCGACTGGGCTTTGAGGTGAGCAGAGGAGCCTGAGCCTGGGAAGCCGCAACTTCTGATTTTGCAATAGGTTGCGGTCCAGGCAAGCGGGGCGCTCCTAAGGCTTGGTTTGCCATTATAGGCAACCTAGCAGAGTCTTGTTACAACAGTGTTAAAATGGAACGTTGATTTTCCCTTGTCGCCGGGGGTCCGTTTAGACCCTCAGAAATAAGGAAGGTTTTCCTCAACTTGCATTTCCCGGGTTTCCCTTTTAGTTTTAAACCCTTAGCGTGTGCATTCTATGCCCGTCAATCAAGAACGCAGCCGATTTGTTTTTCGGAAGCTCGGCCGTCAACTGGCCAAGCTGGCGGCCAAGCCGGCTCCGGAAAGCGTACACAAGTTCCGAACTTCCAGTCGACGGGTCGAAGCCTTGCTCGACGAACTCGCGGCCACGGACCGCAACAGTACGAAACTGCTGAAACTGCTGGCGCGGTTGCGAAAGAAAGCGGGGCGGGTGCGCGACCTCGATGTGCAGATCGGTTCGTTGCGAAACCTGAAAGTGCCAGAGGGAGCGGCGCATAAATCGCAGTTGATACGCACTCTGACGGAGGAGCGATTGCGGCGGGAGAAGNNGAAGAGGCTCGCCAAGGCTCTTAGTGGCGCCGCCATCCGGGAACTGCGCAAGCGATTGAAGCGGGCCTCCGGAGAGGCGAAGGTCCTGGATGATCGAGCGTCGCTTTCCCTCGCCCTGCGCCTGGTGGCAAAATTGGCACGCGATTCTGGTCCGCTGACCGAAAAGATGCTACATCAATACCGAATAATTGGAAAACGAGCCCGCTATCTGGCGGAGCTGGCCGGGAATGATCCCGAGGCCGAGCGATTGGTCGGGCAACTCAAGCGCATGCAAGACGTG